>QIAW01000254.1 GCA_003225655.1 Acidobacteriota bacterium | reverse complement strand
ATCATTGATTCCGCTATAACCGTCTTCCATCGATTTTCTGAGATAGACCAGACAACGATCCAAGTTGCCAAAACTGGCATACATCTTGGCCATAACGTACTCATACTTGGCGCGATCAGTGGTCCCAGCCAGTTGCACGGAAATGCCACCGCGCGACTTGCGCTCGAAGATATCAGGGTCGAGGGCAAGGGCTTTCGTGTATTCCTGGGCCGCCTGCTCGTACTTCTTTTGCGCGAAGTAGGCGGTCCCCAGATTGCTGTAGAACGAAGCGGAATCATCTTTCAGCTTGATGGCCTGCTGATACTGTTTGATCGCCCTACCGTAATTGTGGTTGAAGTAATACTCCAGCGCGCCAATGTTGTTGTAAGGCTCGGCGTACTCCTTATTCATCTTGATGGCCCGCTCGAATTCGCGCTTGGCTTCGTTCTTGCGCATCATTTGGAGATAGGTTATGCCAATCTTGTTGTGCAGAACCGCAGAGTCGGCCTTGGCGATGGCAGCGCGGTAGTAATCCAACGCGTCGGCAAAGGCTTTTTCCGTGCGAAGATCGTCACCGGAGTCTTCCAACTCCTGGGCAGTGGCGGCAGGCGACGGCGGCTCTACCCGGTGGATCTGTTGAGGCACCAGGACGGTGCTACCGGCCGGGTTGCCGGGCCTGGTTGTGGATTGTGGAGCAGCTTGCTGTGCTGGGGCCGGGCTGGGGGAGAGGACTTGATTAGAGGAACCCGTATAGTCTGAAACTTGCGACAGCGCGAGACAAGCTGCCAAAACAGCGTAATGGACCAGAAACATAAAACCCCCTTTTCGATGTCAGTTTCGTGGTTGTTGTGTTGGGTCCGCCTGCGATCCGGCTGGCTGGGCCGTCGGCGGATTGGTCTTATCCCCTTTCTTATCTTTGTCATCTGTGCCTCCACCAAATAGGCGTCCCCAGAAGCCCTTCTTTCTCTTGCTCTGGTCCTGTGCGGCAGGAGCATTTTCGGCGCCAGCACCAGTTGGAGGGGGTACCTGAGTTCCATTAGACACCGCGGGGGGTGGTGAAGGTTTCGAGTCTTGCCCAAAAATTTTCGAGAAAAATCCGCTAATACCGCCTTGTCCTGACTGATCGCAAAAATCGCGGGGCTCGGTCCCGGCGATGAAGGTTGCAAAGTAATCGTCCGGACACGTGGGGGTGGCCAAGCGATTGGTAATCTTATCGAGCCTGACCTGTATCCGGGCAGGGTGACGGCGCGCTTCATAAATTCGGCCCAGATGGGCGCGGCGGTATAAGCGCCGCTCAGGCGCAGGTCGCTGTAATCGTCATATCCAACCCAGACGATGCAAAGCAGGTCGCTGGTGTATCCGGCGAACCAGGCATCATGCGAGGTGCCGGTTTTGCCGGCGGCAGGTGAGGTGAAGCCGCGGCTGCGGACGCCAGCAGCGGTGCCGAAGTTCAGCACGCCTTGCATCATGTCTGTCATCACGTAAGCAACGCGGGGGTCAAGCACCTGCTCGCGCTTGGTGGTGAAATTTTCGATCACATTCCCGCGAGCATCGCGCAGAGAAGAAATCATGATGGGCTGAAGACGCGTGCCGCCGTTGGCAAAAACCGTGTAGGCGCCCGCCATATCAAGCGGGGTAGCATCGTAGGATCCCAGCGCCATGGCCGGCGTAGCTTGCACCGATTTGATACCGGCGGCGCGTGCTAACTGCGCTACTTTGTCATAGCCGACTTGCTCGGCCAGTTTCACGGTAGCGTTATTCAACGACATGGCCAACGCGTAACGGGCAGTTACAGGCCCATGGTACTCCTCTTTATAGTTGCGCGGCTCATAAATTTGGTCACCGTAGGTAAAGGTGGTGGGAGAGTCATCCACCATGCTGGCAGGAGTAACGACGGTATCAGCCCCATTGATACCCGTGTTTACGGCGGCGGCATAAACGAATGGCTTGAAGATAGAGCCGGTAGGCCGCTTGGCCATGGCGTGGTTTAACTGGCTCCTGCCGTAGTTGCGTCCGCCGATCAGGGCGAGCACCTCGCCGGTATGTGGATCGAGCGCTATCAGCGCCACCTGCGCTTCCGGTCCCGGGCTGACCACCTTTTCTTTTACCGCTGACTTGCCTTTGCCCTTTACCACCGTGTGGGTACGTAATTTCTTGACCTGGGCATCCACCTCTTTCATGCCGATCTCAATGGCTTCGGCGGCCGCCTTTTGCAGATTGGTATCGAGGGTGGTGTAGATGCGATAGGCGTTTTCGTTGACATCTTTCTCGTTGTACTTCGCTATGAGCGCATCGCGGATGAGATCAACGAAATAGGGGGCTTCGCTGGCTTCCACATTCGGCGAGGCCAGCTTGAGCGGAGTGGCCTTGGCCCGGTCAGCCTGCTCCTGAGTGATGGCATCGGTTTCAACCATACTGTCGAGCACCAGATTGCGGCGCTCCAGGGCGTGCTCGGGATATTTGTACGGACTGTAATAAGGCGGGTTCCTGATAATAGCCGCCAGAAGCGCGGCTTCCGGAAGAGTGATGTTCTTCAGGTCTTTTCCAAAATATGCCTGCGCAGCCTCGCCAAATCCGAAGATGTTAAAGGTACCCCGACGTCCCAGGTTAATCTGATTGGCGTAGAGCTCGAAGATCTGTTTCTTGCTGAACTTCTGCTCCAGGATCATGGAAATGAGCATCTCGGTCAGTTTCCGTTTGACGCTCTTCTCCTGAGTCAGGAAGAAGCCACGCGCCATCTGCATGGTCAGGGTGGAGCCGCCCTCCATGTAAGTATGCTTGTGCATGGCGTCGTTGCGAAGTGCGCCCAGCATGCGGATGTAGTCCACGCCGCCATGCGAGAAGAAGCGGCGGTCTTCGATGGCGAGCACCGCATCCACCTGGACCTTGGGGATATCTTCGTAGCGCACCAGGCGGCGCTTGGAGCGCAGCTCGCCTTCAAAGAGCGGAGTAAGCAGCGCAGGCTCAAGCTCATAGGCATCGAGCTCACGTCCGTCTTCGGCTGCGTTAATACGCTCTACCTTGCCATTGGAGGCCGCAATAACGGCGCCCTCCGGACTATGGTAGGAATTGGCCCCTGGATGCACCTCAATCCCATGCTGGATGAGCCGGTAAGTGCCGATCTTCTGGTCGTCGGGTTGGTCTTCCGAGTATCCGGCGCGGTGCAGCTCGGAGATGATTTCGCGGCCATCAAACTTGTCGCCAGCATGCAGGATGGTAGGGCGAGCGTAAATTTTCGCCGCATTACTGAAGATCTGGCCGCGCATGCGTTGGTCTACAATGCGCTCGTACTTGATATAGAAAAAGGCGAAAATGCCCAACGCGATCGTGCACACGATCAGGAAGGCAGCCAAGCCAATTTTTACGATGGGCCGAGAGAGGGTAGCCCGCCAGTCACGCCGATGTTTGGGCGGTTTCGCGGCTGCCCCGTTTTTTGCGCGGGCGGGTTGGGTTTTTACATTCAAGGTCGGACCTAGAGACTCCTGTGTTGTTCGATGCCGGCAGTGACCCAAAAGGCTGAATGGGTCTGCCAAGCCGCCGGGTTTGCTGTTATTTTATCGCGTTTAAAATGCGGACGGGCGGCGGTACGAGCCATGTCATTGATTCCACATCGCAAATTTTATCGAGCATATGCGGGGCAGGCCGCCGTTGCCTAACCCGGTGCAGTCCTAAATTCCCTTGTTTCCCGCGGAGAGGCTAAAATGCAGGTCCTGCGGGAAAAAGATCAGATCTACATGCACAGTATAATCCACGTTGATTTGGACCTGAAGCCGCCCGGTGGTGACGTGAACCTGCTCTGCAGCGATGGGAAGATCATCGCTTCGCGCTTCTTTTAGCACCTCGCTGCGAATAGCATCTTCCGTCAGGGTGGTGTAGGAGGTCCTGCGAGCTTCACTATCCAGAAAATCCTGGAATTGGTAGTTCTTAAAAAACGGTGGAATGAGCTCAAAGCAGAGATAAATGAAAGTCAACAAAATCGCGACGCCAAGAAATGGCTTGAAATATTTCATAATGCAGTACGCGCACAACCAAAATATCGGCGCTGCGCAT
>QIAW01000253.1:5473-6912 GCA_003225655.1 Acidobacteriota bacterium | reverse complement strand
TCCGCGATGTTGCAGGGCATGCAGTCCGAGATAGGCTAGCGTGGCGGCTTCGGGATGGTTGTGAATCGCAACCACGCCGCATTCGTCTTTGAATTTGTCAGAACCGCTACGCATATTCCACTCCGCGTCTCCGCGCTGAATTAACTCTTTTGCAATATTTCCGGCACCAGGTGCTCACGCGATTCCACGTGCAGCATCTTGGGCAGAGCTGATTCTCATACCTGCCTTAGTTCCGACACTGCGGCTGAAACGGCTACTTTGCCGTCAACCTGTATTTGCAAGCTTTCTGAGATCGTTTGGCCGAGAAATTCCGCCGACAGCCCGTATTGTACCGTACTTTGTTGGATTCGCTTTGTATGTTTGGGGTCGCACGAAATTACTACGCGCGTGGGCTGCTCATTAAATAGGGCAATGCCGGGGGCCTCTCCTGGTGAGCCGATTTTCACCTCCGCCCCAACTCCCAGGGGAAACGCGGCCTCGGCCAGGGCCACAGCCAATCCTCCATCGGAGCAATCGTGGGCCGATTCAATCAGGCGCTGCTGAATAGCCTCAGTGAGGAATTTTTGCAGCGCGGCTTCCTGCTTCAGGTCCAGAGAAGGCGGATATCCCCAGAGCGCGCCCAAGACTTCTCTGGCGTACTCAGAAGAGCCAAACTCAACCGCCTCGCGAGCAGGAGCTGCAGTTTTTGTACTGCCAACAAGCAGAATGTCGCGACCAGGCTTTCGGAAGTAGGATTTCACCGCGAGGTCAACATCTTCCAGAATGCCAACCACCCCGACCACCGGCGTAGGATAAATCCCCTCTCCCAGAGTTTCGTTATACAGGCTCACATTGCCGCCGGTGATGGGAGTGCCCAGCGCTTCACAGGCCTCGCTTATGCCGTCAATCACCTGCGCGAGCTGCCACATGATCTCTGGTTTCTCCGGATTGCCGAAGTTCAGGCAGTTGGTCGCTGCCACCGGAGTCGCTCCGGTGCAGGCGACATTACGCGCAGCCTCGGCGACGGCGTGCATGGCTCCCAATTTGGGATCGAGCCAACACCAGAGTCCGTTGCAATCGAGTGACATGGCCAGAGCGCGCTTTGTGCCCTTGACCCGCATCAGGCCACCATCGGCCCCAGGACCGTCAACGGTGTTGGTTTGCACCATGCTGTCGTATTGCTCGTGGATCCAGCGCTTGGAGCAGATGTTGGGCGAAGCCAGCAGAGTTTTCAGAGCAGAAGTAAGATCGCCGCCGGCTGCAAGCTTGACATCTGCCGGCACCGAGCGCGGCACATCAGCCTGCCACGGCTTCATCGGTCGTTGATACACCGGGGCATCGTCGGTGAGCGCCTGGTTGGGAATCTCAGCCATGACCTTGCCATGATGCAGCACGCGCATCTTGTTCTCTGGGATCACGCGGCCGATGGCAACCGCATCCAGCCCCCACTTGGAAAAAAT
>QIAW01000253.1:0-5468 GCA_003225655.1 Acidobacteriota bacterium | reverse complement strand
TCCTGCGATTCGCTCAGCATGATCTCGTACGCGGTCATGCCGGTCTCGCGCTGGGGCACGCGGTCAAGTTCGATTTCCAGACCCACCCCGCCGCGTCCGCCCATCTCACAGGTGGAGCAGGTGAGGCCGGCGGCGCCCATATCCTGAATGCCGATGACGGCGCCCGATTCCATGGCTTCGAGGCATGCTTCCAGCAATAGCTTTTCCAGAAAAGGATCGCCCACTTGCACGTTGGGCCGCTTCTGCTCGGAACCCTCGCTGAATTCTTCGCTGGCCATGGTGGCCCCATGGATGCCGTCGCGCCCGGTTTTAGAACCGACGTAGATCACCGGATTGCCTTCGCCGGCAGCGCGGGCATAAAAGATTTTTTCTTTGCGCGCCAATCCCAGCGCAAAGGCGTTCACCAGGGGATTGCCCGAGTAGCACTCTTCAAAACGCGTCTCGCCGCCCAGGTTGGGAACGCCAAAGCAGTTGCCGTAAGACACAATGCCGCTGACCACGCCCTCAAGAATGGAATGGTTATTGTGGATGGTCCCGTCCGCGTTCGGGGCTCCATCTGTCTTTGCGTTGGAACTGAGCGCGTTGGAACTGAGCGCTGATTGTTGACTGCCGAGTGCTTTTTTTATCGGTCCAAAGCGCAGCGAATCCATCACCGCCAGCGGACGCGCTCCCATGGTAAAAATGTCGCGCAGAATTCCGCCAACTCCGGTGGCTGCTCCCTGAAAGGGCTCGATGAACGAAGGATGGTTGTGCGACTCGATCTTAAAGGCGCACACCCAGCCGTCACCGATATCAATAATTCCGGCGTTTTCTCCCGGGCCCTGCACGACCCGCGGACTGCGTGTAGGCAGGCGTTTGAGATGTACACGCGATGACTTGTAAGAGCAGTGCTCGCTCCACATCACGCTGAAAATGCCCAGCTCGGTGATCGTGGGCGTGCGGCCCAGGTGTTTGAGGATCTTCTGGTACTCCTCTTCCGTGATGCCGTGCTCACGGATGACTTCTGGAGTGATTTCGGGTGCTTTTGCCATGAGTGTGGACATAGCGGGAACTAATATTTTCGCACGTCCCGAGGGCAAAGCACAGCTAACCTTTCAGAGCTGCTGGGCATCGTATTTTACAGTAACAAATAACGTAAGAACGTCCTGATAGCTCCAAACGTCAGGTCATCCCAAGAGTCGTGAAACTGCGGCTGCTTGGGTTTTTTTTGAGATCGCATCTGTTTCTTATGTCCTAAGCAGGCCACTCAATTCTTTGAATTCAGCTTAGGAAGTGATGCGAGCACAGATTTTAGCCTGGCAGCGACGCTCTGCTGGGGGTTTTCGCCGACAATCCGCTGAGTAATGACCCCTTCCTCATTGATCACGATATAAGTTGGAAAGGAATGCACGCCGAAGGCGCTGCGTATGTCTCCAGCCCGGTCCCAGAACTGCGGCCAATTCATCTGTTGCTTGGCGATGAAATCGCGCCACTGTTTTTCATCTTCATCGGCGCTGATGCTGATCAATTCGAGCTGACCAGGAGAATATTTCTTTTGCAACTCCTTCAGGTCGGGAACAGAGTCGCGGCAGGGATGGCACCAGGTTGCCCAAAAATCGAGCACCACGGTCTTGCCAGCGAGCGCGTCTAAAGACAGGCTTTCTCCCTGCAGTGTCGTGAACTGAAATCGTCTCCGCATAGGGTCCGTCGGGAGCGAGAGTTACATATTGGCTGAGCTCGTGACTGCCTTCTTCATCATGCGATTGTTTGAGCAGAAGGATGCCCAGGTTCAAATGGTAGAGAGGTGCCTGGGAGTTTAGTTGGATCGCGGTATGGAATTCCTGCTCTGCTGCTTGTAATTTTTTAGGGTCAGAAGCGGCAAAATGCGCTAATGCCTGGCCCTGCAAGGCATGGGCCTCTGCGCGCATTCCGTCACTCGACGCCACCCCTAATGCCTTTTGTGCGCTTTCCAGCATGCGTTGTATGTCACCTGCTTTGGAATACAAGAGCGCCATCTGCAGATAGCAGACATCGCAACGATTATTTTTTTCTTTATTGGCCTCTTTGAGTTCCTTGAATGCCTCATCATATTTGTTCGCCGATGCTGCTTCCTGGGAACGACGAAGATGATTCTGCAACTGGGGGTCGCTGCTGTCGCTTTGAGCGTAAGTTGCAGATGCCAGACAAATAAGCAGGAAAACCGATAACGATTTCACAGATGTCCTCCTGAACACAGGTCATTCTAGCGTTAATTGCCGTCCATTTCTTGTTTTTGGCGATGTTGAAGGCGATGTTGAATAAGGCCTTCCCGCCACTCTGGATTCAAAAGGCCGGTTCGCAGGCTATGCAGGGTTGTTGGCCCACCCGTTTGCGGAATTGTACCGATTTGAGAATCTCTCTCATCAATGCTGCACATCCACATTTTTTAGTGGCCAGCAAACGATTTTGACAACACAATAATAGTGGGAGGCGCCTGAGGGCTGTAAACTGCAACTATGAGGTCGGTCATCGTAGGCACGGCGGGTCACATTGATCACGGCAAGACCCGGCTGGTGAAGGCGCTCACCGGCATTGACGCCGACCGTCTGGGAGAAGAAAAACGCCGCGGCATTACCATCGACATCGGCTTCGCTCATCTCGAACTGAAGGCCCCCAATGGAGAGAAGCTGGAGCTGGGCTTTATCGATGTTCCTGGCCACGAGCGCTTTGTGCGCAACATGCTGGCCGGAGTCGGCGGCATTGATCTCCTGTTGTTCGTGGTGGCGGCGAATGAATCCATCAAACCTCAGACGCAGGAGCACTTCGAAATATGCCGCCTGCTCTCGCTGCGCCGTGGCATTACGGTGATGACAAAATCTGATTTAGTGGATGCCGACACCCTGAAGGTGGTGCGGGCGGAACTCGAAGACTTTTTGCGCGGCTCGTTTCTCGACCCTGCTACCTCGCCCATCATTGCGGTCAGCTCGCGTGAAGGTACGGGGCTGGAAGAGTTGAAGCAGGCGCTGGCAAGCTTGGCAGCCGAAATTCCGACCAAAAACCAAGATGCGTATTTTCGCCTGCCCATTGACCGCGCCTTCACCATGAAGGGATTTGGCACCGTGGTCACGGGCACGATGATTTCGGGCGGCATTGGCAAAGAGACGGAGGTGGAAATTCTTCCGCAAAAATTGCGGGCGCGGGTGCGCGGGGTGCAGGTGCACGGATCGGCCTGCGACAAAGCTGTGGCCGGAGAGCGCACTGCATTGAATCTCGCCGGTCCGGGAATTTCCACGGACGTTCTGGCCCGCGGCATGGTGGCGGTGGACCCGGGACTGTTTGCACCTACTCGACTGGTGGATGTCCGTCTTTCGCTGCTGCGCTCTGCCAAGCCCCTCCAAGACCGCGCACGCGTGCACTTCTATGCACATACTTCCGAGGCGATTGCCGACGTCCTGCTGCAGGACAGAAAACAGATTGCTCCCGGAGAGGACGCTTATGTCCAACTTCGGCTAAGCGCTCCCACGCTGCTGCTGCCGCAAGACCACTTCATCGTGCGGCAGTTTTCACCGGTGGTAACCATTGGCGGAGGCATCGTGCTCGATGCTGCACCCCTCCGGCAGAAAGCTGAAGCGCACCTCGCCTTCCTCGGTCAACTCGCCAATGGATCTGCCGAGCAGGTCCTCGCCGCCCGCGTTGCCCGCCAGAACGGTAATGGTCTTGACCTAGCTCGCGCCGTCAGCGAGACCGGATGGTTGGCCAGGACTGTGGAAACTTTGGCCGATGCCCTGGCAAAGGCGGGCAAAGCCGTGCGCATTGACAGCGTGCTGATCGCCACGGCGGCGTTGGCGGAATTGGAAACCAGGACACTGGCTGAAATCGAGAACTTCCAGCAGCAGAATCCTCTGCTGGCCGGCTACAACAAAGAGGCACTGCGCGAACGGCTGGGAATCCGCGGCGAAATCTTTGAGCGCGTGCTCGCGGAGCTGGCGCGGCTCAAAAAAATCGACATTTCCGGTGAACAGGTACGCACCGCCGGACGCGGTGTGGTGATGAAAGATGAGGAAGTCGAATCCAAGCAGATGATTGAGCAGGCATTCGCCCAGGCGGGATTGAGGGTTCCGGCGCTCAAAGAAGTCCTCGCCGGGCTGAAAATTGATAAAGGACGCGCGCAACGGCTTGTGACCTTGCTGCTGCGCGAGAAAACCCTGGTCAAGCTGGGCGACGACCTGGTTTTTCATCAAAAGGCATTGCAGTGGCTGCGCAGCTCTCTGGCCGAACAAAAATCCAAGTCGCAGAAGATCGACGTCGCAAAGTTCAAGGACCTCACCGGCGTCTCGCGCAAATATGCCATTCCGCTCCTGGAATACCTCGACCGCGAGCACGTCACCCGCCGCGTGGGGGATGAGCGGATTATTTTGTAGGCTGCTTTTCCTCGGAAATCGTGGTTTTTGCATCCCCGGAAAGCGAAGCAAACTGCGGACCCTGGTTTGGCAATTTCTGCCCGCAGCAACGATTCGGTGGATCCGCCCTCGCCTGTATGGGTAAAGGTGATTTTTCCCGTGGCATCGATCAGCAGGAAGTGCGGGACGGCGCTACTCCCAAACAGGTGCTGGATTTCCCAGTCATCATCGTGACAATCCAACTAATCTGCAGAGGCTATGCTTGTTTGCGTATAAGCCAGAGAAGCGGCAGCAGGTTTGCGGGCACCCTCGATGGTGATCTCTTCCCAAACAGTGTGGTCTTTCAGAATGCGTGATACCAGGGCGGTGTGCATGGCGTGTCCGGCGCGGTAAGCGACGACTTTGCCGATCAAGCGCTTGCCCAACAGGGCGAGGTCGCCAATCAGGTCCAGTATTTTGTGGCGCACGAACTCATCGGGATAGCGGAGCGGCCCATTTTTTGGCCCCTCTTGCGTGAGCACGATGACGTTTTCTTCATTAGCGCCGCGGATCAATCCCATGTTGCGCATGGCTACTTCATCGCTGAGAAAGCCGAAAGTGCGCGCGGGAGCAATCTCTCGCATGTAGGAGCCGCCCGAGAGCTCGACTTCAAAGGTTTCCTGCCCGATGGGCTGGGGAAAATCGATGGTGTAGGAAACCGAATATCCGTCCGCGGGATACACCGCGATGAACTTTTCGCCCTCGCGCACTTCCACTTCCTTGCGAATGCGCAAGTAACAGCGCTTGCGCCGTTGCTGGCGGATGCCTGCGGCCTGGATCATGCGGATGAAAGGCTGCGCACTGCCATCGAGAATCGGCAACTCCAGATTGTTCAGTTCAACGATGGCGTTGTCAACACCGGAGCCCATAAAAGCAGAAAGCACATGCTCGGTTGTAGAGATGAGCACACCTTTCTTCATCAGGCTGGTGGCGTAGCTTACTTTGGCGACGTTGCGGCCGGTGGCTTCGACCTGGTAGTCGTCGAGATCAATCCGGCGGAAAACAATGCCGGTACCCGCGGCTGCGGGCAAGATGCGCAGCGAGACCTGCGCCCCACTGTGCAATCCTATG
>QIAW01000249.1 GCA_003225655.1 Acidobacteriota bacterium | reverse complement strand
TGAACGTAACTTCCCGCCTGGTTCCCAATTGTATCCACTGGTCGCTAAAGCCCTCCATGCGGTAGGCATAACGATTGCGGCGGGGGAAGCTATAGTCGAGCGCGGCGAATTCGAGAGTAAAGATTTTGTCCCGAGACAGCAGGGTGATTGTGTCCAGGGTAGAGAGCGCCGCAGGAAGCTTCACCGGCTCGTTAAAAATATCCATCGAGGTAAGAGCCACGGGTGGAGCGTATGTATCCAGCTTGACCGAGTCGGGATCGAAATCATAGAAGCCATCGATGCTGCCAAAAAGGATGCGGCCGCCGCGTGTTCTCAGGCTGGCGCCAGGATGGAACTGCAGGCTCTGCAGCCCGTTCGCCATGTCGAAATTGTCGATAGTGCCGGTGGTGGCGTCAAAGCGCGCCAAGCCATGGTTCGTGCTCAGCCACAGACGTCCGCTGGAGTCCTCCTGGATTCCATAAATGACATTGCTGGCGAAATCCTTATAAGAAGTGAAAGCCTCAGTTGCCGGATCGAACCGATTCAGGCCGCCACCCATGGTTCCCACCCAGAGCCGCCCGTGACGGTCTTCGTGGATGGCCATGACTGCGTCATTGCTCAGGGAATGCGGGTCGCGATCATCGTGCCGATAGCGGATGAAGTTCTCATCCTTTGGCCGCAGAAGGTTAAGTCCTCCGAGGCCGCCGACCCAGAGATTGCCGCTGCGGTCGAACAGCAGAGAGCGCGCACCGGCAACCGCTGATCCCGCGCTGGTGAGGGTATCGAAGTGCCTGGTTACGATGCGCCGCTCGGGATCGAAGCGATCCACGCCGGCATTCGTAGCCAGCCAAAGCATGCCATCCTTATCCTCCGCGATCGACCACACCTCGTCGTCACTCAAACTCTTGGGATCGTTGGCCTTGTGTTTGTAAATCTCAAAAGTTTCATGCTGCGGGTCAAACCGGCTCAGGCCTTCGCGATAGGTGCCCACCCAGATGCGGCCATGTTGGTCCTGGTGCAACGACAGGATCGCCGAGCCGCCCGCTATCTTTGACGGAAAACGGTAGCGGATAAAGGTGCCTGTCTCAAACTCGAAACGATTGAGCCAGCCCTGCTCTGTTCCCACCCAGAGCTGTCCCCCCGCGTCTTCCAGGAAAGATGCCGCCGCAGGGTCGCTCAGGCTTGAATACTCTGTTGCGCTGTGCGTGAAATAGTTGAATGCGCTTCGGGACTTCTTGAGAAGGTTCGCTCCGCCCAGGTAGGTACCCACCCAGAGCTGGTTCTGCACGTCCTCGTAGAGAGCGCGAACCACGTTTGTGCTCAAAGATGCGGGATCGGCCCGGTCGTGCTCAATGGAAACAAAGCGATCCTCGGCAGGATCGTACTGCAGCACGCCGGCGCCATCGGTACCCACCCAGAGCGTCCCGGACCGATCGACTAACACACTCGTGAGCAGGTCGGTAGGCAGGCTGCGCGGATCTTTTTCCTGATGCCTGTAGTGGCGGAAAGCTCCCGTCTTGTGATCAAGCACATTCAGGCCGCCTCCATACGTAGCGACCCATAGGTCACCGCTGCTGTCTTCTGCAATGCCCCAGATGTTGTCGTTCGAGAGGCTCTTTGGATCTTTCGCATCACTGTGATGGTGAAGGAATCTCCCTCCCGCAGTGAACAGATCCAAGCCATCGCCACGAGTCCCCACCCAGAGGCGGCCACTGTGATCGCGGAAGAGCGTTGAAACACGAAAACTAATAAGGCTCGTGGGGTTGCGCTGGATGGGCTGATACGAGGCAAAAATGCCTGTCTCTGGGTTGCGCAGGAATACCCCTCCGCCCTCGGCTCCAACCCACAGCGTTCCATCGGAGCTTTCCACGATACTCGTTACCCTGTCGAGCACAGAGGGGATACGGGTAAAGGTCTCGGTGCGGCGATCGAAGAGGCAAAGCCCGTGCTCGGTGCCGACCCATAGCCGCCCTTCGTGATCTTCGTGCAGGGCTGAGACCATGTCATCGGGGAGGCTCTCTGGATTCTTTGGGTCATGTTTAAAGGCGATGATGGCATAGCCATCGTATCGATTCAGGCCTTCCTCGGTGCCAAACCAGATGAAACCTGCGCGGTCCTGGAGAATAGCCTGCACGGTGCTCTGCGAGAGGCCGCGTGAAATGGGCCGCTGGCGTTGCGCTGAAAGCCCGCAGCGTTAAAACCAGGGTGAAGGCGCAGAGGTATCGCAAACTGGTTGTTTGCAGCAACCTTTTTACACAGATCAGGAAAGGCGTTGGAGTTCCAGCGACTCCAGTCGGTAGTGCTCGAAGGACCATATTGCCAGGAACGGCGCGAGTTCCCATAAGCTCCCACTCTCAGCTTGGATAATCTGGCATTGGAGCGGGTAATCGGGGGATTGCTGCCTATAATACGACGGCTGGAAAATCAATTCAAACATTCTCTACAGCCTGGAACTGGTTGCATCAATGCCCGTTTTTCGCCAAATCTAAGGTCAGCCGGGGAATGACGTTTCCCGGGTGGTACCTGCACCTGCGGCAAAAAGATAGGGTCGGTCTTAATGCTTATTCGGACCGACACCAAGGTTAGTGATGGCGACTGCGGTTGATTGTCCGCTGTCGCTATCTGGCTATTGGAAGAATTTCAAGAACTCGTTGTTGTAGGCGAGCGGTGGTGCGCCATTACCGTTCATGGTGCTGAGACCACCGTTCCCGTTGGGTGTGTCGCGATCGAACGCCCAGAAACGGACGGTCGCCAGGCCATTGGACTTAGCGAAGTTACTCAGCGTATCCACATCGGCCACGGTGAAGATCTCGTCCTGGGTGTCGTTCCAGAGATGGTGTATCCGCGCGCACCATCAGAATTGCAAAAGTGGCCGCGATACATCCCTAGCGACTGGCGGCGACGTGCTTCGCAGTCGTGGCCCTTACCTGCACAAACGTGACATCGCCGTATCGATCATTTCCCGTCGTCCAGCCCTCTGCAGCCCCGCTCTCGAGCTCTGTACGGTCTGCAAAAGACTTACTTTCTGCGCCGTCGATGGTCACGGCGTGCGCCTTGATGCCGTGCAGCCTGATTTCGTACTCCTGCAGCGCCGGTGTATAGGAGCCAGTGGGCGCATCCGAGTCGAAGTGTATTGTCGTTCCATTATCGCTGGCGGCCAGGCGCTGCTGGTAGAAAGCGCCCTTTTCATAGTCATAAGTCATACCATCGTCATCATAATAGGTAAATGATGTTTCCGTTTTCGCCGGAAATACGTCCAGGTAGACCCGGGTTACGGGATGCTCTCCGGCATACTGCTGTACGTCCTCGGTCGGCAGGATCGTACCTTCCCGTATAAAGAGCGGAATATCTGCCCACGTCTCGGGGTCGACCGAATAAGTTATAAACTTACCTCCTTCGTATCGCTGGCCACGAAAATAGTCGACCCATTGGCCCTGAGGCAGATAGATACTGCGGTGCGCTTGCCCTTCAATCAAGATGGGCGCAACCAGCAGCTCGTCGCCGAACATCCACTCATCGGTAATGTAAGCGGTGTGAGTACTATCTTCGGGAAAATCCCAGAAGAGCGGGCGCACGATGCCGGCGTCGCTTTCGTGCGCCTGACGCTCATAGGCATACATATAAGGAGTCAGGCGATAACGCAGCTCGATCGCCGCCTTGGCGTCTGCTTCAGCCTGCGCGCCATAAACCCATGGCTGGCGGTGCTCATTGAGGTCTCCATGCACTCGCATGATGGGAACAAAAGCCGCGAATTCCATCCAGCGGGCATAGTTTTCAGCACTGGGGTGTCCCCCGAAGCCGCCGGTATCCATGCTCCAGTGTGGCTCGCCAAGATTGACGGTTGAGAGCATCCGCGGCGCTTGCCAGGCCATGCTGCTGAATCCGGTCCGCTCATCGCCCGACCACTCTCCGTAGGCATAACGTTGCGCGCCCAGATAAAAATTGCGGCTGATCGACCACACTCTTTGGTTTCCAAGAGAACGTGCGCCTTCATACATCGCTCTCTGCATGTTCGCGTGCTGGTAGTTGGGAAAGAAAGTATTGCCGATTGAATCGGCCTCATCATTCCAGAAATATTGGATTCCCGAGCGGTACGCCGGAATCATGTGCTCCCAGAACCATGCGCGAGCCGCAGGTTTGGAAAAATCAATGTCGAGCGCAGGCCGTTTCGAAAAGTACTCCTCGTACGGCTGCTCCCACTCGAAGAAAAACTTGTGGTCGTAGGCGTACTTGGCAGCCGCGGTCAATTCACCATTCGGATTGCGCAGCACGATACGGGGCTTGAAGATGCCGACCAGTTTGATGCCCTGGCCGAGCATCTCCTGTGCGAATTTGCCCGAGGCGCCATCCGGATATTTGTTCGAATGGACGTTCCCGGTTCCGCTGGTGCTGTTCCATCGCCATTCTCCGTAATCGTCTTCGCCCCAGGCCTTCCAGTCGAAATCCAGAATAAAACCGTCAATGGGGATTCGCTTTGTGCGATAGCTGGCAACGATTTGCGTAACCTCCGATTGCGTCGTTCCCCACTGGCTGTTCATAAAGCCAAGCGTCCACTTGGGCATCATCGGCGAGTGCCCGCTGATGTCGGCCACGCCTTTGAGAACCGTCTTTGGGTCACCTACGATCGCAAAGTACTCAACATCGCTACGCGAGCCGCCGCTGAACTGGAGCATGCCGTCCGAGATATCGCACTCGCCGCCATCTGAATCCACAAGCAAGCCATAGGTAGTCGTGTACGCGAGTGGCGCCCCGCCGTCCCCCTGGCGACCGGCGCGGAGCGCGCCCCCTGAGCGCCGCATCCCGGTACGAATATCCTGGTGCGGATCGACATTATTCCCTGGCATACTGGTTCCCTCGATGCCAAAAAACGGGCCCGAGTTTTTGTACGCGAAGCGCAGGCCACCTCCGTACACGCCTCCCTCCTTCGGCTCTTCGAGCAGCAGGCGGTTAGCAGCATCGTAGATCGCGAACCGCAGCGGCTTCTTCGAGATCTTCACGATCATCCGGTCGGTCGAAATCACGATCGGGTCCGAATTCGTATCGATCTTCGCAGGAATGTCATCGCGCCATAGGCGGCTGGGATCCAGCACCGGAGTGGGCGGGCTCGCCTGGCCTTGCGGGCGATAATGGACCCGCAGGATATTGGGCTCCACGACCTGTACGATAAGTGTGTCTCCGCCGGCGCGCAGCGTGAGTGTGCCGCCGCTTACCGCGAGGCTCTGAAGATTCCCCACCCCAGGCGGCGATTGCTTCGGCG
>QIAW01000248.1:19726-27759 GCA_003225655.1 Acidobacteriota bacterium | reverse complement strand
CCTGTACAACTTGGATTCACACATGGCTTCCGCTACTCCCAAGACAACGTACAAGCCCGGAGAGAAAATCCCGAAGGCCGGAATCTATAAAGCAGTCCACGTAGAACACCGGCAGTCGCACGAAGTAAGCTTAAAGAAAGACGAAAAGTTTCCCGCCTGCAAGCACTGCGGTACCCGTGTCAGCTTTGAACTGGTGTCGGATACCGGCTGAGTGGCTGGATCCATCCGGCCCACAACCAAGGAACCCGATGACCAATTCCCTCAAGATTTTGGCGGATGCTCCCGCCACGCCGGCAGTGAAACGTTGGCCCGGTAATTCGATTCATTGTAGTGAGGATTGCGCACCGGTGCGTAGATACGCTCGCCGGTAAACGGGCGGTCCTGCGTATAAATCCATACGCTCTGTTGGTCCCAGAAGATCACCTCATCGCGTGCGTCGCCGGTGAGATCCATCGCGTGCATGCACATTTCCGGGTGGCCATCTTCCGGGAAGATTACCACGCGGCGCAGGTGGCCATCGAGCATGCCGCCTTCGCTCGGATTTGCGGAGAGCAGCGCAAACTCCTGGCCATCGCCGCGCCAGTTCACTGGCAGCAGCGGACTGCCGGCATGGGTCGGTTCCTCCTGCGCCAGAATGTTGCCGTCAAAATCAAACAGCGTGACGATGCCCGGACTCTTCCAGAAATTAATCAGCATGTACTGCAATCCCGGCAGATCAGGACGATATTTCGCGATGCTTGCGTTCTGCGCATGGCCCACGCGTATGTGTTTCAAAATCTGGCCACGCCGGTCGAAGATCAGTAGGCCTTCATCGCTGCCGGCGGCATATCCGCGCGGCTCTGCCTCGGGATCACCGCTGAAGTTTCCCACGATAGCGGCATCGGTATGGTCTTGCAACTCATCGTCGTGGCTCCAAAGCTGGCGTCCGCTGTGGTCCCACAACGCGTAGCCGAGCATGAATTCGTCGCGGCCGTCGCCGTCAATATCGAGCGGATACGGGAAGTGGCCGGTCTGCCCCTGCCCCTTCCACAGCAGCTCGAGGCTATTGTTGTAGATCCAGAAATTCCGGTAGCGGTCTTTGATCAAAATTTCGCGGCGGTCCTTTGAGCCGGAAAGATTTAGAAAGGCCACAGCGTCGCCGTTCTCGAGCTCATAGGGCGCCTTGGAGCCCTTCGCGGGCTCGGCCGCAGGCATCCAGACCCAGTGGCGCAATTTTCCTGTGCTGCCTTCCAGAATCTGCAGCTTGAAGTCGCGGATCAGCACAATTTCATTGTGCCCGTCGCCGTCAATGTCGTGAATCTGAAAGGCCCAGTTGCCAAAGAATTTTTCCATCGAGGGTGACAGCGGTAAGACAACTGATCTGGTCGTGGGCATCGCCCGAGACCCGGGGAATGTTCTGCCCGATAAGCATGTCGAGAACGCCGTCGCCATCCAGATCGCCGAAGCGGACGCTGCGTCCGGCGCCGAAGTTCGGGGTCGAAAACTTCTTCCACAACCGAGGCTGGGGATTCTCCTCTCGCAGCCTGGCCAGCTCTGCGTCGCGGCGGCTGATATTTTCCCGGATTTGCCCTCTCGTCTCGGGTGCCGCGGTAACCCGGAAGTCTTGAAACCGGGCTGGAATGTTGGCTGTGACTCCGGCCTTACCATGCACCAGCTCCTCGGCGATGACATCGAGCAGCAGCTTGCCATCTACATAAGCGCGGATGCGGGACCCAGTGTTTTCAACCTTCAACAAATAGTAATTCTTGGTGTCGTAAGAGAACTCCTGCCTCCCTAACTCCTGCCATTCCGCTACTCGTAAGGTTTTTTCCAGCGGCAGGCGCAGCGCCAGGCGGGCGTGCTTGCCTCAGGTCAGTGCAAACAGGTAGTAGTGCCGGTTGCTGTGATAGCGGAAGACAATCCCTGCCATTTCCGCGAGCGAGAGCGGCTTTACCCTTGCTTCGACCGTATAGTCGCTCCACAAAGGATCTCCCGTGACCAAAATGGGATTGGTAAGCGCGGCCAGATCGTTGACCGTATGCTGCTCAAGGTAGGGCTTGCCGTCTTCGTCGCTGACCACCCAGGCATCCATGTGGCAAATTGCGTTTGCCCATCGCCCGGTGGGAACGCCACGATGGGCAAAGTAGTGGTACTCCTGGATCGCTCCGTTGAGCTGCCCAATGGGCTGCGAAAGCCAGCCGGGAGGGAAACCCGAGAAGTCTTCGTGCATCAGCGTCGTGGTGTCTCCCGGCGAGCCCGAAGCAGCGACCGGCTGTGTCTCTCCAACTGCGGATGGGTTTGTTTGTGTCTGCGCCAGTGGCGTCAGGACTTCCTGCGCGATGGCCGCGCCGGCGACTGCCGTGGTCTTTTTCAGGAAAGATCTTCGATTCATGCGAGCTCCACGAAAGCTCGGAAGTATAGTCGAGAACTCGCACGCCACCAAGTCAGGTTCTCTGACGGGTAGGTTTAGGAAATCGCAACGATTAGGAACCCATGGAGACTGGGGAAAGTCTTTCGGGACCGCAATTGGGGTGGCGCGAAATTAGTGCGCCGTTCCGCGGCGCGGATCCATAGACACAGTTCGCGACGGATCGAGTTTCCCATCGGCTCCGCTGGTGAGGGCAACGAACTCAGCATCGTTCTTCAGCGAAGCGAAGACCGCGTCAACCCGCGCTTCCATCATCTCTTCCGCGCGTACCGCCTGGTAGCGCTCGTATTCGAAGAAGTGGCGTTTCAGCAGGGCGAGCGCCTTGTCGCGCTGTCCCGTCTGCGCATAAATGGCGGCGAGATTATACGACGCAGGCAGCATGGCCTCGTTCTCGCGCGCAATCTTCAGGGCTTCATCACCGTGTCCGTTGCCGGCCATGAAGGCGGCGGCGAAGACCAGGTTGTAGGCCTCTGTGGGATCCAGCGCAAGGGCTTCGTGCACGTAGTGGTCGGCTTTCGCGGTATCGCCTTCGGAATTCCAATACACCGCGAGGTTGCGGTTGGCGAGCGCCAGCGGATATGTCTGCACGGACTTTTCCATCAAAGCCAATCCTTTAGCGAATTCGCCATCGTGGATGGTCATCTTCCCCAGGCCATGTAACGCAACTGCGCGAGAGAGCGGATCGGCCGGCATGGCAAGAATCGCTTCAAAAATCCTGCGGGCTTTCTCCCACTCGCCCGTCTCGTGGCGATAGAGCTCCCCAAGGTAGCGCAGAGGCGCGGGATCAGCGGGATCCATGCGTTGCGCCTGTGAATACAAACGCTCCGCCTGGCTGTAATTTGCCGCCATCTCGGCCTTCAGGCCGGCAATCATTGTGCGCTCGATCCGCGCGCTCCTGGCGGGATCAAAAACCGGCGGATCGGCCACCTCGGCCACATCCGTAACACCAAGTTTCTTGAGCTCTTTGGCTGCATCCTTTGCTTTCTTGGGAAAGAGGCACTTCTGCTCGTAAACCCCTCGATAAATCTGGATAGCGGCCGCGTTGTCGCCCGACTTTGCCTTCTCTTTGGCGTCTTTCAACTGCTTGTCGAGGGTGCTTTCGCGCTGCTTGATCTCGCCGGCAACCAGTTTTTCGACCTGCTCTGCCTTGAGCATGCCGTTCTTGTTTTCGACCCTGCCGATTACGGTACCGTCGGCCTCAGCCAGCACCGCGATAGGCAGCGTGGTGTCGGCCGCAAGTTTCTGTCCCGTAGGAGTGTGGACATCAGAGACTTCCATGGTGACGCATTGCGTCGCGTAAAGTGCGAGGTCGCGTGAGGTGCGCAGACTTGATTGCTGCCACTCATTTGTAGACGATGGGAACCAGTAAAGCACCAGACCGGTGGTTACCGGCGGATCTTGGGGCTTCAACACCCGCCACGGTACCTGGTAAACCTGCGGATCGGAGCCGGCCATCCCACCGCCGCCCATTCCACCCACACCGCCGCCTCCACCGCCTCCACAAGTGGCCCAGCTTTCCAGGACCAGAACCGGAACAAAAAGCGTCAGAAACAGCGTGCGGATGAATGTTGTCTTCATAATGGGCGCGATTATAGCAGAGCGGGAACCTGAGAATTGTCAAGAAATCGTCACATGTATGGCTTGCCTTTCCGGTGGAACAGGCCCAAAATAGGCATGGTTTGGCCGCCAGCAATTGTGGGTTGCTGAAGCGTTTCCAATTGGGACGCCGGCTGGAAAATGCGCGCCATCATCATGAAGTCCCCTCAATTTCGCTCTCTCTAGGCAGAACCTGGCGCAGCAAAACTTAGTCATGCGAGACTCTTTTTTGAAGAAAACCACATGAAGCAGTCATCGACCCCGTCAGCAAGCCGCGCGCGAAATTGGCGCGTGCGCAGCATGGTTGGAGTTGTGATTGTTTTAAGTCTGGCGGGCTGGTGGATGTTTGTGCGTCTGCGCGATCCCGCCCGCGCTTCCAGGCCGTTTCGCGTGGGCTACCAGAACGCGCCTCCTTATCAATATGTAGCGGCCGATGGATCACCGGCGGGCCCGGCCATTGAGATCTTCACCGAAGCCGCCCGGCGCCGGCACATTCCCATTGAATGGATCGCTTCGCCTGATGGGCCGGAGCCGAATCTGCGGAGCGGAAAGGTAGATTTGTGGCCGCTCATCGGCGACCTGCCGGAGCGAAGAAAAATTTTATACATTTCCGATCCCTGGGTCACTCTCAGTTTTTGGATGGTCTCTTTGGAATCCAGTGGGATTTCCACGCCCAAGGACACGGTTGGGCGCAATGTATGGCATGTTAATGTATCCATTTTTACCCGTCTGGGGCAGACCAATTTTCCTGGCGCTCACCTGATACCCCAACCTACGAACCAGAGCGTGCTGGAAGGAGTGTGCGCGGGCAAGGTGGATGCGGGGATGATTTCAGGAAGCAGGGCAGATACCGCCGAGTTTCGCAATATGAAGGTCTGCCAGGATGTCCGGCTGAGGTTTTTTCCTCTGCACGATGGCAATGTGGGTTTCGGCATTGGCGCTTCGTACAAAAGGTCCGGCGCTGACAGGGCGGCCGATGTTATTCGCGCAGAGATCGGCAAGATGGCCCGGGATGGAACCCTGCCGGCAATCTACTTCCGGTCATTTCTCGATCCCAGCAACGAAGCAACCGTCGTCTACTATCTCACCGAGGCGCAGGAGCGAAACTTCTATATGGCCGTGGCCATCGCCCTGCTGGCGCTGGTATCGGTGCTGCTCGGCTGGCAGACGTTGCGCGTCCGCGCTGCAAGACGCGTCGCCGACGCCGCCAACGTGGCTTTAGAAGAACAGGTGGTGTCCCGCACCACCGAACTCACCCAAACCAACCGGCAACTCCGGCAGGAAATGGCCGAGCGCAAACGGGCCGAAGAAACCCTTCGCCAGGCGCAAAAGATGGAAGCCATCGGCCGGCTTGCCGGAGGGATTGCCCACGACTTCAACAATCTGTTGACCATCATCACCGGCTACACCCATCTGCTGCGCGAATCGCTGCGCGGCACCCCTGCACTGCTGGAAAAAGTAGAAGCGATTGCTAAAGCCGGAGACCGCGCCAGCTCGCTCACCCGTCAACTGCTCGCCTTCAGCCGCCGGCAGATGACTCAACCCAAGGTGCTGAACCTCAATGATCTCCTCTCTGACATGGGCACGATGCTGCAGCGGCTGCTGCGAGAAGATATTGAGCTGACGATTTCCACCTATCCGCGGTTGGGCCTGATCAAGGCCGACCCCGGGCAGATCGAACAAGTGATCATGAACCTGGTCATCAACGCGCGCGATGCCATGCCCCAGGGCGGGAAGCTAGTCCTGAAAACTGCGAATGTCTCCTTTGAGAAGGAGTCGGCAAATCACTATCCCGGAGTGGAGCCGGGCTCCTACGTTCGCCTTACGGTCAGCGACACCGGCTCCGGAATGGATGCCGATACACGAGCCCACATCTTCGAGCCCTTCTTTACCACCAAAGGACAAGGCAAAGGCACCGGGCTGGGACTAGCCACTGTCTACGGAATTGCCGAGCAGGCCGGCGGTCATATCATGCTGGAGAGCGAAGTAGGAGAGGGCACAACTTTTCATCTCTATCTGCCCACCGTTGAAGGCGGTGTTTCCAGGGAAGCGCATTCAGCCGCCCCCAGCCCGGCGCGCGGCTGGGAAACCATCCTGGTGGTCGAAGACCAAGAGGCGGTGCGTACTCTGGTGTGCAAGATCATGCAGAAAAACGGTTACAAGGTGCTGCCCGCCCGCGACGGCCGCGAAGCTGTACAGCTTTCCCAGACAAAGACAAATGGACGCATTGACCTGATCATTACCGATGTGGTCATGCCCCTGATGGGAGGCCGCGAGTTGGCCCAGATGCTTGCCTCCTCACACCCGGAAACCAAAATCCTCTACATGTCCGGGTATGTAGACAAAGAAATAAGTCAAAAAGAGATGCCGGGCCTCGAGTTCATTCATAAACCTTTCACCCCCGAAGCCCTGGCGCAAAAAGTGCGCGAAGTGCTGGACGAACCACACGGCGTTCGCTGTTAGAGAATTAGCAGCTAGCAACCGGCAACTTTCTCCGTTTTTGTCAGTGCCTCTGTGTCTCTGTGGTGAGTAAGTTTTTGCTTTTTATCGAGAACCCAGGGCTCATTTCCGAGCACCTCAGTAATTAACCAGCGACGTGCTTGCGAACCGCGGAAACAACGCGCAAAGGAGTCTTCTTCTTCGCCGGCGCCTGCGTTGCCTTCAACTCAGCCTTTTCTCTTTCTATCCCGGCTTTGAGAGCGGAGGCGGCGACTTCAATCTCATCGATGATACGTTTCGACGTCCTGACAGCGTGGGTGAATTTGGCCTGGGTCACATTTTCCAGGTGGGCCAGCAGCGCCGATTGCGAGGGGCCGGTGATCTTGGCCGCGTTTTGCGTCAGGGTGAGCCAGTCGTGCCAGTCGCCAATCGCATCCTGTATGGTCTTGAGCTGTTCGAGCAGCGTGGCGTTTCCCGGAAGCAGCTCCGCCAGATAGCGCGTTTTTTTGCACTGCACGCGAAACTGGTGCAATGTGCTGGGAGTGAAAGGTTGCGCTTGCCGTGCTGCCTGGACTGAATCTCGCAACGCGCGCCATAGACGGCGCGGAGTAGGCTTGCTCTTTTTGCCCACCGCCACGCGAGCACCTTCGGCTGAGGCCACGGCTAGTTCCGCGTTTCGCATGCGCTCGCGCGTGCGCGGAGAAAACCTCTCCTCAATGCCGGCCAGCAGTTTTTTCTCTTTCCGGCTGCGCTGCTCTTCAAGTTCGGCCAAAAGGCGGGCCTTGGCGTCCTCCTGCTGGCCAATATTCACGGTGCGCAAAGCGGCCGCTTGCACGTCAATGTCACGCACTTGACCGGCGCGGCGGCGCAGCTTGGCAAGCTGCTGCAATAATTTTGCCGCGTCGCGCTTTTCCGCAAGGTCCTGTGCGCTGAGAAATGTCTCGGCCCGCCGGATGGTCGTGCGCAACTGATGCACGCGCTCTGGCAGCGGCTCGCTTGCGACCTCGCGCAAAAGCCTGCGCAATTTTCTCAAATAATTGGGGACTCTCGATGGCCGAACAGGGGTCATGGATAAGGGGTGAAGATACTGGAATCGCCCGGTGAAAGCAAGGGACAGCAGTCAGGCTTGCACTTAAGCTTTTGCTTTTACTATCTATACAGTTCCGAGGCCTTGGCAAAATGGCAAAATCCATCCTGTCCCGTTCAAAAATATTTACTCTCTGACCAGGATCAGCGATTTGCCAGAGTCGCAATGTCCCCCAGACCAAGTAGCCTCCGGTCCGCTGTTACCAACGTGAGTCCTAACACCTTTGCTGTCGCCGCCAGGAACCGGTCTGCAGGGTCTGTGTGCGCGATTTTTAGCTTCTCCGCGGTGACAACAATCTCATGCGTTAAAGAAGCCTCAAAAAGCAATGATGTGCTTTCCGCAATCCAAAGTTCGGGGTCCCTATCCAACTCAATTTTCTTTTTACGATGCAGCATCAATAACTCCCAGGTGCTCACTGGCGACAACCACAATTCATTCGTTTCGTTGTCCAGTTCCTCACGGATGCGTGGCCCCAGGTGTTTTGGTTCCTGCTGGCTCCATATC
>QIAW01000248.1:0-19692 GCA_003225655.1 Acidobacteriota bacterium | reverse complement strand
CCTAGAATCTTTATGGTGCCCGCCATGGCGCCGACAAACTTTCGTCCTTTAGGGTTGGGCGACGGCGGCCCGACCTCTGCCAACGGCTTACCATGCCGCGTGATCAGGACCGGCTTTTTGGTCTTGCTCACCTCATCAAGTATCGCCAGGCACTTTGCTTTGAACTCGGAGACCGGAATTTCTTCCACGGCTTTTGCCTGTTTCTTCATGAATATATTGTACAAGGGTCATATATTCTGACCACTTACAAGTTAGAATATAAAGGGATCAATATTAACTTCTTTTTTATCAATGTGATACGCGAGTCTTTCGGAAGGGCACGGCTTTAAGAGGCTGCGGAAAAAGTTCTCGTGTGTGAGCCTTGTATCAAGGCACGAGTTCTCCTCCCCAATTGCCGAGTACTGAGTACCGAGTACTGATTTATGATTTATCGCAACTGAAACTCCGGAGAGCCCAGCGCCAGGCCGATAATGGTTCCCAGGGCCTTGCCGGGATCGTCAGAGAGATGGGCCGCGATCTGCGGGTCGTTGATCTCTTTGTGAATGGCCTCGTTGGTGCTCTTGGAGGTTTCCCCGCCGATAAGGGCGTCTTCAATCAGCACCACCGCGGCATCGCTGCCGCCGGCCGTATTCACTGGCACGATTTCTTCCTTCGGCGCGCGGGTCAGCAGCCCGAGGGTCAGTACGCGCAGCGGGTCGAATTTCAGTCCATTCTGTCCGCCGCTGGTCAGGGCCACGGAAAAATTCAGGCGGTCGAGCAGCGCATCAGAGTTCATCCAGACCTCGGCTGCAGTGGAGTAGCCGGTGGGCGGCGCCATCTGGTAGAGCGGCATTCCCATCTTGGCCAGGGCCTGTACCGCGGCGCCGGGATTTTGCACGTCGGTGCCGGTGGCGCGCAGCGCTGAGGCTACGAATTCCAGCGGGGTCTTTACCTTCTTCCGGTAGATGGCCGGCGACCAGAACTCTTTAGAACGGAACATGGTGCGCAAGACTTCGCGGATGTCGCCGTCACTCGATAAAAACGTCGCAGCCATCTGTTTCACCAGCGATGCCGGCGGATCGTCGTTGACAAAACGCTTGGCCAGCTTGGTGCAAACAAAGTTTGCTGTCGCTGGACTGCGCGAGAGCATCTCCAGCACCTCCATGCCCTCATTCATGCCGTCTTCTTTGATGGTGTGGCCGAGCACCGTCTTCGGCCCTGGTTCGTGCTTTTTGGGATCGAAGAGAAAGCCGATGGATTGCGCCTGCTGCGGCGGCTGGAAGGTCCATCCCGTAAAGACGCGGGCGACTTGCGTAACATCGGCCTGGGTGTAGCCTCCATTCACGCCCAGCGTGTGCAGCTCCATGAGTTCGCGCGCATAGTTTTCATTGAGGCCTTTATTAGGAGTGTTGGGCTTGGCAGGCTGGCCGGGCTTCACTCCGGCGGCAATGGAATCGGGCCCGATGCTGACCCAGTTGTCCAGGTAATACAGCATCGCCGGGCTCTGCGCGGTAGCCACCAGGAGATCATGGAACTTGCCCAGCGCGTGCGGACGGATTGCATCGCGCTCGTAGCCGGTCACCAAGTAGGTATCGACGTCTTTATTGAGAAAGACGTTGAAGTGGTTGTACCAGAAATCGGTCATCACCTCTTCAAGCTGGCGCGCGCTGTAAACGGCGCGCAGAATCTTCGCTTGTTGCAGCTCGCCCACCACCACACCGGTGGAATTGTTCATGGCATAGTAAATTTCGCGGTCAGCGGGCGGAAACTCCGGCAGCAACCGGTCGCGGTCTTCATTGGGCAGATTGCCGGCAAAAGCCATGCGGTCGGTAACCGGCAACTGCATCAGCGATGCCATCCGCTTTTCACGCGGAATGGTCAGCAGCATCTGCGCAATGTGATGGGCAATGTCTTTCGCCTGCTGCGTGGCGGCGTCCTGCGCGGCCTTGTCGGCGGCAGCTTTCTTCGCCGCATCTTCGGGTGACATGGGAGCAGCCGCGGCAGCAACGGCGGCATTCTGCTGGTTTTGCTGGTTCTGTTGCTGCTGCCGGTAGCGGGCCACCAGCACCTCCCATAATCCATACTGAATGGGATCAGAGGGCAGCGGTCGTTTGCCGTCTGTTGCTTCGCGGATCATGTTGCCGTTGGGAAAATTCTGTAAAAGATCGCGAGCCTGCATCTGCAGCGTGCGATAGGGAGCAAGCTTGGAATCGAGCACCGGGTTGGCAATCTTGTCGGGCTGAAGTTGCTGCTCGATCCAGTTGTCCACTCCGGCATCCATTACCTTCTCGATGTCGCCGGGACGCGGCCCGAAGGCCAGCCGGTTCAGCACGTGCAGGGCCCGGTCATGCTCCGAGAGGATTGCTGCGGAAGCGTGGCTTCTCTTTGCTTTTACTTTTACGTCGCCCGCCCATCCCGGTATAGAAGACAAAACAACCAGAGCAATTGGCCCCAGTACCGAGATGCGGCTTTTTCGCGAGGGGGAGATTGCAGAGCTCATGATGAGAATTTTAACCCCGTTACACTGGAAATGTTGCCGCTTTCGCGATGAGTTAGTTGTTAGAATCACAAATCGTTCGGGAAGGAAGCAGAGGGTACATGGCACATCAAACAATTGCCGTTCTTATGGTGTTTCTGGTCAGCGTGGTGATGGTCTCTGCGCAAACTGCCGATACCACGACTGAGCCCCGGACCATCCCTTTGTGGGAGAAGGGTGCGCCCGGCGCCTTGGGCAGTGACGACGCCGATAAACCGACCCTCACTGCCTACCTTCCCGAGGCGCGTCAGCAGGGCGCACGTACCGCGGTGATCGTGGCGCCCGGCGGCGGGTACTCCCACCTGGCCGCAAATCACGAGGGACGTCAGGTGACAAACTGGCTGAACACTTTGGGGGTGGCCGCCTTCGTTCTCAAATACCGGCTTGGACCTCGCTATCATCATCCCATTGAACTGGGGGACGCGCAGCGTGCCATACGGCTGGTGCGGGCGCGCGCCGCCGAATTCGGGGTATCACCGGACCGCATAGGCATGATGGGCTTCTCGGCAGGTGGGCATCTGACGGCGACCGCGGCTACACATTTCGACGCGGGCGACTCTGCGGCTTCCGATCCGATTGACCGCGTAAGCAGCCGGCCCGATTTCATCATTCTGGGCTATCCGGTGATTTCGATGAAGGCGCCTTTTGTGCACGATGCCTCCAAGAGGATGCTGCTGGGCGATGATCCAGGTCCGCAATTGCTGGAGTTGCTCTCCAATGAGCTTCAGGTGACGGCCAAGACTCCACCCGCATTTCTGTTCAGCACCAGCGAAGATGCCTCGGTGCCGGTGGAGAACAGCGTCCTGTTTTATCAGGCGCTGCACAAAGCCGGCGTACCCGCGGAGTTGCACATATTCGAGAAAGGCCCGCATGGAGTCGGATTGGACTTGAAAGATCCGGTGCTGGGGGAGTGGCCGACGCTGCTCGCCAACTGGCTGCGCAGCAGAGGATTGTTAATGATGAAATAAAAGGTTGAACGAAGTCGAGATAAAGTCGTTTTAATGTGGGCCGTCAGCACTTGGCACTACTCGTGCGAGCCCGAGGAATCTGGCGGAGACTCTTCCTCGTTGGGGCTGACATTAGTTTGCAGGCCAAAGGCATATCCGGCTTGAAGCGGCTTGTCGAGTGTTTGCGATTCGTCCGCGATCTGTTTGCCGTCAACCGTGATTTTCCAGCCCAACTGCGCGCCCACTTGGGGATTGATCGATTCAAGGAAAAATGTGCCAGCAGTCTTGGGTCCGAGTTCGACGGCCCAGGTGCGGTGACCGGGGGTAAATTGTTCGGTGTCCTCTTCAGTAACCTGATCGCCATTTGCCTTGCGCGGGAGATCACCCATGAATGCCAGCCTCGCCGGCGCGTTCGTCTCCACGTCAATGATTACTTTCTGACCGCCTCCGCCAAGGATCTTGGCCGGCATTTTGCTCGAAGAGCTCGTGCCATTTTGCTTGCGGTTTTTGTCGGTCAGCGTCCACCAAGTGAGCGTAACAACTACTCCGAGAATGGCGATTCCGGCCCGAATTGCTAAGCGTTGCAGCATTGCACGCCTCCCCACGTATTGCTTGGAATTGGCCAGCATGATAACAGGATTTTTAAGGTCCGGCAGCTCTTTTGCAGGCGCCAGAATGTTGCGGCAGTGGAACGAGAATCAGCCCAGATTCAGGATTTAGAAATGCTTTATGACAACCTGTGTGGGCACGGGTACCCACATATGCGCCAGCTCAGATATGGCAGGAAGAGACGCCGCGTTTTTCCAGGTAGCGCTGATGATATTCCTCGGCGCGATAGAAAACGGCTTCGGGGACAATCTGGGTGACAATCGGGCGGTTATAGCGGCCAGATTTTTCCAGGTTCTCTTTGGAAGCCCGTGCTTTGGCTTCCTGCTCCGGCGAATGGAAGAAAATTGCGGAGCGGTACTGCGTGCCCCAATCGGGTCCCTGCCGGTTGAGCGTGGTTGGATTGTGGTTGCTCCAGAAAACATCCAGCAGCTCATCGTAAGAGACCTCGGCTGGGTCGAAGATCACCTGCACCACCTCCGCGTGGCCGCTTTCATTGGTGCAAACGTCCTTGTAGGTCGGGTCTTTGAGCGCGCCTCCGGTGTAGCCCACGGCTGTGTCTTTCACGCCCTTGATCTTGCGGAAGGTTTCTTCCACGCCCCAGAAGCATCCCGCGCCAAATGTAGCTTTTTCCATAACGTTATCCTCCGTAGATTATACGAGGATTGGATACACATTGGATGTCTCAAGACCAGATGCAGAGTCGGTGTTACTTCAAAGTAATGAACATGGCAATGGCAGCCAGGGCCATGAGCGCCGCGGTCAGCCAACCTAACCAACGCAAGACCGGCGGGTTTACGGAGTTGCCCATGATCTTGACGTTGCTGGTGGCCAGCACCAGAACAACGATGAGCGGCGGCGCAAGAACTCCATTAGCGACAGCAGCCCAGAAGAGCATCTTTACGGAATTGATGCCCATCGCCTCCAGCGCCAGGCCTAGCATGAGAGAGATAGCCATCACAGCATAGAACTTGGGAGCACCTCGCGGTTTGCGGTCGAGTGAAGCCCGCCAAGTAGCGCCTTCGGCAATGGCGTAGGCGCTGGAGCCGGCTAATACCGGAACCGCCAGCATCCCGGTGCCAATCAGGCCCAAGCCGAAAAGCCAATAGGCCCCATTGCCCGCCAGGGGCCGCAACGCTTCCGCGGCCTGGCGCGCAGTCGTGATGTTGGTCTGCCCGTGCAGATGCAGGGTCGCGGCTGTGGTCGCGGTGATGAAGTAGACGATCAAATTGGAAAAGAACATGCCAGTAATCACATCCGTGCGAGCGGCATCGAGCTCTTTGGGGGTCGCCCCCCGGCGCGACCGCCAGGTGTTGTGTCCGATGGCGCGCTCCTCCTCAACTTCCTGCGCCGCCTGCCAGAAGAACAGATACGGAGAGATGGTTGTGCCCAGCAGGCCAACCAAGGTGGTCCAATATTCGCCTGACCATTGCAACTTAGGCAAGAAGGTAAAACGCAGCAGAGTGAAGATATGAGGATGCGCAAAGAAGGCCGCGGCAACATAACTGAACAAGACCAGCGTGAGCCATTTGAACATTCTTACGATGAACTCGTATTTCAACCACAACAACGACGCGACGATAAAAACCGCATAGAGAACCGCCCAGAATGGGGTCTTGATGCCGGTCATCATTTCGGTGGCATCACTCATGCCGGCAAGATCGGCGCCAATATTGACGATGTTCGCCCCCAGAAGAAGCGAGCACGCACCCCACAGCAGCCAGCGTGGATAGTACCTCCGCAACACTCCGCCCAGGCCTTCACCAGAGGCGATGCCCAGGCGCGCGCACATCATCTGCACCGCGGCCATGAGGGGAAATGAGAAAAGTGCAAACCATAAAGTGGAGAATCCGAACCGGGCGCCGGCGATGGAAAATGTCGCGATTCCGGAAGGATCATCGTCGGCCGCGCCGGTAATTAATCCCGGGCCAAGGCAATGCAGCCAGCGCCTCAGGCGGGGAAACTTGAGCGTTGGCTTACCACGTACCTCGGGTTGAGTAGCTGCCGTTTGCTGCATTCTGTGAGTTGGATGCTGGAAAGCAGCTTCCAGCTTGGGCTCTTAACTCATAGCTTCCAGCTTTTCGTTGCACGATCCAAGCGAGTAGCTGGTGACAAGTTTCACCGGAAAGCACGTGAAGCGCCGGTGCTGGGAGTTCCCGAGAGTAAAATTTTGTAAAACTCAGCACAGATTGTCCTGGGCTGTGTTATTTCACGTTAGGGACTTCAGAAAACGGCTCGACGGAGGACAATAATGAAAATAGGATCTCTCATTTTTCTTCTTGCAGCTCTGGCACTTACCGCTGCCGGTCAGGCACAGCAGAAGGCGGATTCGCAAAACGCGCCTCCTGCGCAAGATAGCATGGAAGGAATGGACCACTCAAAAATGGACCGTTCCAAAATGGATCACTCCAAAATGGACCACTCCAAGGGCGATATGCCAGGCATGGATATGTCCAATTCCGATTCGTCCTCTGATTCCGGTGATTCCACCCGGCAGGCAAGCGCCGATGAAATGGGACACACCATGAGTTCCATGTCGAGCAAGCACATGGACATGGGTCCGCACATGAAAATGACCGCCTTAAGGCCGCCAGGCGCCGCCGACCAGAAGAAGGCAGATGAGATCGTAGAAGAGCTTCGCGGTGCCATCGAAAAGTACAAAGACTTCAAGGTCGCCCTCGCCGACGGCTTCAATCCTTTACATCCCACTTCCCTGCTGTACGAGAAACATGGTGACGATTACACGCTGGTAGGCGCCATGTACACCGCGCCCAAGCGTTTCACCGAAGACCAACTGAACGAGCGTATTCCCTTGAGCGTGGCCCAGTGGCACGAGCACGTCAACTTCTGCATGCCTCCGAAAGGGGAGGAGCGTTCAATGTTCACAAAGCATCCGCGCTTTGGGCTGGAAGGTTCGATTGCGACCCAGGAAGGATGCGACGACGCCGGAGGCAAATTTCATCCCATTATCTTCAACTGGATGGTGCACGTTTATCCTTACGAGAAGAAGCCGCAAGAGATTTGGGCCGTGGAGCAGGGCCAGCACCATCATGGGATGGATTAGTGAGTACTCAGTATTCAGCCAGATCATTGAATGATTGAGTCATCGGGTCACTGAATCATTGAAGAATTGAGTAATTACGGAAATTGATCATCGGGTCACTTTGAAATTGCACACTCCAGCGACTATCCGATGGCTCAATGACCCAATTCCCTTAATGGGCCGGTTTGGAATCTGAAGACGCCTCAGCTTCGGGCACCTTCAAAGGAGCGGAAAGACTGCCGATGTTTCCGTTCTTGTTATCGCGCAAGATAATGCGAACGTTGTATTCACCGGGCGGCAGGTCTAACGTGCCCTGGTGAACAAACGGGGATTGTCTGGCTTTGTCTACATCCACAGATTTGATATTTGTGCCATTGATACTCTGCTCCAGGCTGCCCACGGCTTTTCCGTCAGGCCCCCTGGCCGCAAGCACTAAATCGACACTGAAGTGATTGTCGTCGCTGCCCACCACAGTAATTGTCTGCGCGGGCACAGCGACAGCAAATCTCACCTTGCGCTTCTTATCGCCCTGGGAGGGACCAAACCCCAGCCAGCGGACCCCAATGGGCAAAGAGGTGGAATCTAGTGGCGACTGCAGCGCAGCCTGTATATCGTATTTCTTGCCCATCTCCGGGTTGAGAGTGGCATTGCTCACGAAGAATCCGCTGCGCGATAGCAGATGGGCGCCGGGCTTATCCACTTTTACCTTTAACTTGCGCCAGCCGGCCCGGTCATTTTTACGCTCGAGATAATAGCCCAACACGTAATAGTTCGCGGCATCATCAGAGGCTTGCCGCATTCCGGCGCTCAAGTCGTTGCTGTTGTAGAAGGCGCGTCCACCGGTCATTTCAGCAAAATTGCTCAGGTTAGTGTGGTTGGCCGCCTCCAATGAGGATGTCGCCATGATGTTGGCAGAACCACCAGTGCGAAATGCCGCCTGCGACATTGCAGTAGACCCCGTGGATGCCGTACCGTAGCCCCAATTCATCAGCCCGCGCACGTCCACAGGATAAACGGCGATGTTGGCCTGGTTCATCGTCTGCAAGGTGTGCTCATACAGCGTGGATAAATCCCTCCCCGTGGGCAGCGAGGACTGATCATACAAGTCAAGTGGGATGCCACCGGTTAACCAGACGATAGACTTGCGTCCCGGTACTCCGGAAAAGGCCTGGGCAAGATTAAGAAAGTTTCTAAAGGTGATCTCCATGGCATCCGTCTGCCGGAAGGTAGCAATTGCGTTATCTGATTGGTTGATGAATGATTGGATTGCCTCGGATTCGGCCTCAACATCACCAGGCGCAACACTGTTCGGGTCTACCCCAGAAGTTCCACCCAGCGTGCTGTTATCGGCGCCGTTGGCCAGGGCCGCGGTGTCGGCTGCAGTCATTGCCGCCGCTGAACTGGAGGCTCTCTTGACTGCCGCGATCAGCACCGCAGGATCGGAGCTGAAATCGTGGATCGTATGTACGCCCTTGCGGTCCATTACCATCAGGGCAACAAGGTCCTCGCTGTTGAGACTCTTGGATAAGTATTTGATGAGCTGCGCACGGGCGGTGGTCTGGTCCAGGATGGGCGTATTGATGGAATCAAGCACCATAATGGTCACACGCCGCGGCTCAGAGGAACCCACATAAATGTTGCTGAATTGGTCTGCCGGCATGGCTTGCCGCTTGATCGGAGCGGCATTGGTGTTGATCTCTTCAAAGGTGGAAATCGGCTGCTCCTTGCCGTTTTCCAGCACCGTGAAATCACTCTTTTTTAAGCCTTTGACCGGCGCTCCGGAACCATCTCTCACCACCACCGGCACCACCACAAGTTCGGAGCGGCTGGTGAGATCAATTCTTCCTTCTTCCTGATGCGGATCGTTACCTCCCTGCATGGGGACAATGGAGCCCATGCCGGGCGGTACTGATTGGGAGGCGACTAATAAGCACAAAATTAGTGGCACAGCGCAAAGGGCCACGCGTCTTAAGCCGCGTAAAACAGACATTTTGACCTCCGGGGGGAATCGTCGAAAAGTACTGTATCACGACAGGCGGTTCAGGAAATGATCCAGAAAACCAACTAAGGACTGAAACTGCGACGATAGCGCAGTTGTCACCAGAACCACTGCCACCACCAAACTTAAAACACATTGTGGAGGATATGGTTCTGGTGCAAATCGCGCCATTTTCAAACTACACTATCGGCAAATCTACGGATGTGAACGATGGCGGGTTTCACGAATGCCGGTCGCGAAGCTCTTTCCACCGAATTCCAAGGTGGGGATCACGGTGCCGGTTACGCCGACTTTGGCGCCGTCGCCAGGAACGCCATAGCCCTGGCTCAACACCCAGATGCTCCCTGTGCCATCGGTTACCTCATAGATCCCGTTGCCCATCAACCCATAGGAATGATTGACCGTGCCCGCGACCGAAACCTCCTTGTTCATGAAGGCGCCGGGGTCGCGGTTAATGTTGCCAATGCTGGTTTGTTGCGGGCATCCGGCGAGCAACAGCACTACCCCGATCAATGCCGCCAGCAATGCCAATTTTGTTTGTTTCCTCATATTTTTTCATCCTCATAGCTTCTGAGCTCTTGGCTCTCAGCTTCTAGACGCTGTGGCCGTTTTGATGCACACCTCATACTTGAAAGCTGTCCGGTCTTGAAAACCACTCCAAACCTGGCTTTTTCTTTGCGGCCTCCACTGATGCCTTTCGCCATCTCTTCGCGTTGCGAGGCGTCACTTCCGGCCTAACATCCCCAATCCGGCACTGCAATCTGCAAACCGCGTCCTACTATGAAATTGGGTGTAAATGTTACTGATGTACTGTATGATGAGATTTGCTGGATATGGGTTTTCTGTGTCCAACTTCTGTAACCTGCTTCCCTTCTCATAAATTGATTGACGGAATGTTACGTGTAACGTTAAGTTTGTCACGATCACACTATCTGTTTGGAAAATAACACTATGAATGGCATTGTCACGTCGTCTGATGTAGCTTCGCCTTTTCAAACTGCGCCCAATTCCGAAAATAAGAGAGCCGCTTACACTCCGCGAAACAAACGCAAGATCCTGTGTGTGTTTCCTAAATATAGCCGCTCGTTTGGGACCTTCCACCATACTTACAAACTGATGCACGGCCTGCGTGCCTGCATGCCGCCTCAGGGCATCATGGTGATTGCTGCCTACCTGCCCCAGCAATGGGATGTGCGGCTCATTGATGAAAACATCAAGCCTGCCAGCGATGCCGATTATCGCTGGGCCGACGCCGTGCTGGTGAGCGGCATGCATATTCAACGAAACGCCATGAACCAGATCAATGAGCGGGCGCACCGCTTTGGAAAGATCACTGCACTGGGCGGGCCTTCGGTTTCCGCATGCGCCGAATATTATCCGGATTTCGACCTGCTGCACCTGGGTGAGCTGGGCGACGCCACCGACCAGTTGATTCAATATCTGGACAAGCAAACAGAACGTCCGGAACGGCAGATCGAGTTCAAAACGGTGGAGCGGCTTCCTATGCAGCAGTTTCCCGTTCCCGCCTACCACCTTCTTCCGCTGCAGAGCTACCTGATGGCGACCATTCAATTCTCCAGCGGGTGCCCTTATACCTGCGAGTTCTGCGATATTCCCGAGCTCTATGGACGCAACCCCCGGCTGAAATCGCCGCAGCAGGTGTGCGCCGAACTGGATGCCATCCTTAAAGCGGGCAACCCGGGCGGAGTGTACTTTGTGGATGACAATTTTGTCGGCAACCGCAAAGCGGCTCTGGAGCTGGTGCCGCATCTGGTGGAATGGCAGAAGAAAAACGGATATCCACTGCAATTTGCCTGCGAAGCCACGCTGAACATAGCCAAAAGCGAAGAGCTGCTGGCGCTGATGCGCGAGGCCTACTTCGCCACTATTTTTTGCGGCATCGAAACGCCCGAGACGGCGGCCCTGAAAGCCATATCGAAAAGTCAGAACCTCAGCGTGCCTATGCTCGATTCCATCAAATTGCTGAATAGTTATGGCTTGGAGGTGGTCTCGGGCATCATTCTGGGACTGGACACCGACACCGAAGAAACTGCGGACCATGTGCTGGAGTTCATCCGTCTATCGCAGATCCCGATGCTGACCATCAACATTTTGTACGCCCTGCCCAAGACCCCGCTCTGGCGGAGACTGGAAAAAGAAGGACGCCTGGTGCCGGACGAAAACCGCGAGTCCAACGTCAAGTTCCTGCTGCCCTACGATCAGGTGGTGGAAAAATGGCGTTACTGCATCACCGCGGCATATCAGCCTGAGTTTGTCTACGAGCGCTTCATCCACAACATACACAACACCTTCTCCCACCGCATTCCGCTCGCTCCCAGCAAGGAGCGGGTGAACTTTACGAATATCTGCAAGGGCTTGGATATGCTCTTGCGTGTGTTCGTCCGTGTGGGCATATTCAGTTTTTACCGGAAAACGTTCTGGAAGATGGCCTGGCCAGCGCTGAAGAAGGGCGACATCGAAAGCCTTCTCCATGTGGGCATGGTCGCTCACCACCTGATTTTCTTTGCCAGAGAGTGCGGCGCGGGCGTGGAATCAGCCTCGTTTTATTCACAAAGGATGCAAGAGCAAGACAGCTCCGAGCTGCAAAGCGTGGGCGCAGACTAACGCGCGAATGCGCCAGGACTCAATACCCGGATCTCACACGCAGAGAAGATTCGCTGTAGAAATATGCCTTCTGAAGACTTCATGCGGCGCGCTATCGCGCTTTCGCTGAAAAATGCCCATAGCGGGTGCGGACCTTTTGCCGCGCTGATTGTGCGCGGCGATCAGGTGCTTGCCGAAGGCACAAACTGCGTTACAGATACCAATGATCCCACCGCGCACGCGGAAGTTGTGGCCATCCGCGCCGCATGCGCTCAGCTTAAGTCTTTTGAGCTGACGGGATGCGATTTGTACAGCACATGCGAGCCCTGTCCGATGTGCCTGGGGGCCATCTATTGGGCGCGGCCGCAGCGCGTCTTTTTTGCCAACACGCGAGAGGACGCGGCCGCCATCGGCTTTGATGATGCCTTGATTTACCAGGAACTGACCGCGCCTCTCACGCAGCGCAAAATCCCCATGACACAGATGATGCGCGACGAGGCGCTCGAAGCGTTTCGCGCCTGGACGCGCAATCCTGATAAGAAGCCGTACTGAATGAAAATGTCTGCGCGGCGCATGCGCGCGTATTTCACGCCATATTCGCCTGTTTCGTGACCTCGGTTTCCGCGCCGGCCACAAGCACGCGCGTGCAAGCGTGTCCGTGGCCCATGGCATACTTCACCGTAGGAAACACGCGCGAGGTGGCGATGGTAAACGCAAGGGAGACAAGCGCCTTTCGGCCCCAACGGGAAACCACATCACCGCGCAAACGGTCTGCTTCCGCGATATCGCGCTGCAGTACCGACTTTGCAAAGCGGAAGCCGAGCGCGGCGTCGGCTGCCATATCCTGTTCGTCTCCTGTGAGGATTGCTCGCAACGTTGCCGGGCTTACTCCCGCGCGCTCCGCCATGGTGACCACAAGCTGGGTGCACGGCCCGCAGTCTTCCGCAAGGGTTGCCGCAATTGATGCAGCGAACCAGGCATCGGGTGGCACGTTTTCACGGTGTGCTGCCAGTGAAAATATTTTTGAGAATTTGAAGAAAGCGCGAGGGCTGGCTGCAAAGATCTCACGCACATACGTCAGGTCGTAATCAAACTCGCGCTCGAACTTTGCCAGCCGCCGCTTCACCAACCATCCCAGCACGTTCTTTGCTCCTTCTAATCGGACTACCGGCCCACAATGTCGAAATCGATCTTGAGTTCGTCCTTGACCTTGACGGTACCACCGGCAACACTGACCGGCTTGATACCGAACAGGCTTTGCTTCAGCGTGGTTGTGCCCTGATAATGGCGGATTTTTGGCCGTCCCCCCGCCGCGCTGACCTCGTCGGCCGGCTCGCTCACCTCGAGAGTCACTGGGCGCAACGCTCCGTGCAGCTTCAGGTTACCGGCCACCGACCAGTGGCCGGTCTTGCCGGCCTTGACCGCGGTGGAGGTGAACTGAATCAGCGGATAGTGGGCGCTGTCTAACACATCGGGTCCCAGCATCTTCTCTTGCACCTGGGCGCGCTTCGCCGGGTCCATTTTGGGATCGAGCACCTGCATCTTCGCGGTCTCGATTTCGAACTCAATGCTGCCCGCGGCTTCATCCAGTTTTCCTTTGGAGATGGGCGCATGGATTTCGTGATTATCGCCGGTAAAACCAAACACCCCTCCGCGCAGCACGTGCACGGTGATGGAAGAATGCTCCACATCAATACCAGAAGACGAGGACTTGGCCGCCGCAAGTTTGGCGGAAGTCTTGCTGGTTTTCTGCGAAAAACACAGGCAGGCCGTTAACAAAATTCCCATGAACAACAGCAAGCGGATCCAGATTCGCATGACACCTCCAAATGGGTCATTTTATTCCGCTTATTGAGCTATAGAAAAAAATTTATTTAAAAATAAAAATAATTTTCACAAGAATTTTTCCCGGAGGTGGTATTTTTCACAGGGTGTGGAGTTATTATTTGACAAAACACGAAGCAACGCGGGCCCCATCCCCGGCTTCCCTATGAAAGTCAAACTTCAGGAGTTTACCCTTATGCCCAAAGCGAAAACCGCCAAGAAAAACCAGCCCATCACCAACGGTTCCCAGGAGACGGCTTCCATTACGACATTTGCGCCGCCTGCTTCTTCCATGTCAAATTTAGAAGAAAGAATTCGCCAGCGCGCTTACGAGTTTTTCCTGGAGCGCGGTGGTCTGGATGGTTACGCTGAAGAAGACTGGCTACGCGCCGAAGCCGAGGTGCTGGGCCACAGCGGAAGGCGTACGGCGTAGAGCTGGCGCAAGTTGCGCACATTACGGAGTTCTCGAGTGGGGAACCACGGTGCGATGAGCTTCGCAGAATCTTTCTATCGTTGCCTGGGAAGATCGGCCCCGAGAGGACTCCGTAGAGCGAAAAACTTAGAAATTTCAAAAAATAGCCTCACCGGGCTTTTTGCCGCGCACTCGTATGATTTCCAGCGCCTTTGGCTGTTACAATACCCTCAATATTGCTGTATAGAATACCCTCACGTTGAAATTAACTTCCGGCCCGTGTGTTGCGCCTGCGGGCGATGAAAATATAGAATTTGCGTCCCATGCCTTATTTTGGTAGCTTCGCACTTCTTTGCGCTCTCGCTTTGGGCCTGTATTCCCTTGTGGTGGGAGCGATTTCTTTGTTGCGCGAAAACCCGGTGAGCCGCCGGCTCAGCGAAACTGCGCGTCGCGCCGGCATCGCAGGCTTCCTGGCCGTGGCTGCAGCGGCGGTGGCATTGGTGTGGTCGGCGTTTCACGATGATTTTTCCGTCGCTTACATCCAGCACCACAGTAATCGCGACCTGCCTCTGCCTTACAAATGCATAAAGTGGATATCCGCCTGACGGCCTACGCTTCAGTGATTCTGGCCGGTGTGCAGGTGTTCTTCCTTCTGCTGCTGAATTTTGCCGCCACCCCTTTTTCCCTGGTGCAGGGCGAGGTTCCACCCGACGGTAACGGGCTCAATCCCCTGTTGCAATATGCGGAGATGGTTATCCATCCTCCCATGCTCTACCTGGGCTATGTGGGAATGACAGTGCCCTTTGCCTTTGGCCTGGCGGCACTGATCATGCGCTACCCCGGCGAGAAATGGATCCACATCACCCGCCGCTGGACTATGGTCACCTGGATGTTCCTGACCTGCGGCATCTTTCTCGGTTCACACTGGGCTTATGTAGTGCTGGGCTGGGGAGGTTATTGGGGATGGGACCCGGTGGAAAACGCCTCTCTCATGCCTTGGCTGACCGGCACAGCTTTTCTCCACTCCGTCATGATGCAGGAAAAGCGCGGCATGATGAAAATCTGGAATGTCTGGCTCGTCTTTGCCACATTCATGCTTTCCATCTTAGGAACATGGCTTACCCGCAGTGGCGTAATCAGTTCAGTGCATGCCTTTGCGCAGTCGCCAATTGGTGCGTGGTTTATCGGTGACTACGAGTTTGGGCGAATCTTACCGTTGTTCGGCGGACACTACTTTTTTCCAGTCCGCTTTATTCCCGGCCGAGCACCGTCTGGAATCGCTGATCTCGCGCGAATCCAGTTTTTTGTTCAACAACCTGCTTCTGCTGGTATCGTGCTTCGCCATACTCTGGGGAACGTTTTTCCCCATCCTCTCGGAGTGGGCGACGGAGAACAAGATCACGGTGGGACCGCCGTTCTATAACAACGTGAATGTTCCCATCGCCTTGCTCCTGCTGCTGCTCACGGCTGTGGGACCACTGCTGGCCTGGAGAAGGACCTCCTTCGCCAGCCTGCAACGCAACTTCACCATTCCCATCACAATCGCCGCAGCCTCCGCCGTTGCCCTCATGATCGGAGGTGTGCGGCCATGGCAAGACATTTCGTATCTGTATGCCCTGATGGCCATATCGCTCTCCGTCCTGGTGGCCGCGACCGTGGCTTCGGAGTTTTTGCGGGGGGCCCGCGTTATTAGCAATCACACGGGGCGCAATCTTTTCTCTTCTCTTGTGCACCTCTGGCACCGCAATACCCGCCGTTATGGCGGATACATCGTGCACTTTGGTGTAATCGTAGCCGTCATCGGCCTGGCAGGCTCCGCCTTCAACCAGAACAAAGAACAGGCGATGGGCGACGGAGACAAGATGCAGATCGGCGCCTACACACTGACTTACCGCTTTTCCGCGCAGGACGATACGCCCAACGAAGAGACGGATATGGCTGTTATTGACGTTTCCCAAAATGGACGCCCGCTCCCAACCATGTATGTGACGCGGCATGACTTTAAAGCGAGCCAACAGCGGAACACAGTCCCTGCGATCAGATCGAGCATTCTGGAAGACCTGTATATCGTCAATGCCGGAGTAACCAGTGACGGCCGCGGGCGCGTCATTAACGCCCATGTGAATCCTTTGGTGAGCTGGTTGTGGGCGGGTTGGTTGATGATCGTTCTGGGGACCTTACTCGCGCTCGTTCCTAACAAAGCTGCTGTTACCGTGCCACAAACGGCGCCGGCGCGTGCAGTTCCGGCGGTTGTCATGGCACAAACTACGGGAGCGGGTGACTAATGTCTAAGGGCTCCGCAACGCTTCGCTGCTTCGCTCTCGCGCTTCGCTCGCGCGCGACGCGCTCACCCGTGATGCTGCATGCAGAGATGAACGCATACAAGCCGAGCGCGACTTCCCTGCTCATGAGTTTGCGTTGGATCGGGGGGCGTTGGTTGCAACTCGCCATGATTGCGCTGTTCGTGATAATTTTTCTGGGCGCCGGCGACGACATGGAAGCACGTTTCAATACTCTCGGCCACAAGAAGTTGATCTGCGTTTGCGGCTGCAATCAGATATTGCTGGAATGCAATCACGTGGGCTGCACCTATTCGGATGGCATGCGGAATGAACTAGCCTCTGCTATTCGCCGTGGCGATAGCAACGATCTGGTATTGCAGGCCTTTGTGCAGAAATATGGGTCTATCGTCCTGGCCGCGCCCACGACCACTGGATTCAACCTGATGGCCTGGATCACGCCCTATGTCTTGCTGCTGGCTGGATTCGCCTTCGCCGGCATGATTGTGCGCAGTTGGAAGAATAGACCTTTGTCGCAGCCGGAGCTTACATCCTCAAGCGCGCGACTCGATGAGTTCCGGGAGAAGGCGAGACGGGAGACTGGGTTATGAAGGGCATGGGCGAATTTATCAATCTGAATTCAGGACCGGCAGGCTTTCATTTTGGGAAATGTGGCCAAGGAGCACCTGCACTATGAAGATGGATGCCGGTAAATGGTTTCTCGCGTTGATGGCACTGGCTTTCATGCTTTTGGCAATCGTGCCGTTACCGTTGAATCAGGCCCTCATCGTCGCCTGTGGCGGCCTCGCGATAGGTTCGTTTGGTTACGTTTTTTCCGCGCCCGACGTAGAAGCTGCTCCTACCAAAGACCGGCTGGCCTATTTGCACGAGCGCAAGGAAGTGGTTTACGAAAATCTGCGCGACCTGAACTTTGAAAATAAGGCGGGCAAGTTTTCATCCGAAGATTACCAGGGCTTGCAGGCTTCGTTGGAAGAAGAAGCAGCCCGGGTGCTGGCTGAAATTGCGAAGCTGGAGAAAAAATGATTTCTCGCAGCGGATTTACACGGATGAACCCAGATCAATTCATGCTTTCATTATCTAAATACATATCTAAGAATGCACTCCGGCTTTTGTTTCTTCTGCTGGGCACCCTGGCGGCCGGCGCTTCCACCATCACCGGCACGGTGAGAAACGGCACAACCAACAAGCCTTCCAGCGGTGATGACGTAATCCTGCTGAAACTTGTCGGCGGCATGGTTGAAGAAAGCCGTACCAAGAGCGGCCGTGCCGGAAACTTTACTCTCCCGGTCGAAGATAGCAGCACGCCGCACGTGGTCCGGGTGGTCCATCAAAAGGTGACTTACCATGCCATCGCCCCTCCGGGAACCCAGTCTGTTGGCGAAGTTGCCGTCTACGAAGCTGCGCCGAAGGTCGAGGGAATTGCCGGCAGTGATGATGTCATGATCATCCAGAGCGACGGCGGCACCTTGCATGTCACCGAGATGTTCGCCTTGCACAACGGCTCCACTCCGCCGCACACCCTGATGGGCGACAAGACCTTTGAGATTTTCCTGCCCGCAGGCGCTGAGCTGGATTCTTCCATGGCCGCGGGACCGGGTGGAATGCCGGTCAACTCAGCCCCGGTTCCACTCGCAGACCGCGGCCACTATGGCTTTGTTTTTCCCCTGCGCCCGGGCGAGACCCAATTCCAGATCGAATATCACTTGCCCTATTCAGGTGCGGCCGACTTCACGCCCCGCGTGACCGTACCCATGGAGATGCTGGCGGTCATGCTGCCCAAATCCATTCAGTTCTCTGCGGCCCATCCGGAGAACTACACCCATAAGGATAAGAACGATGTGATTGTGCAGGTAGCAAAGAATGTAGCCCCGGGAGCAGTGACCGCCTTCCACATCTCAGGAAAGGGCACCTTGCCGCCGGATGCGCTGAAGAACCTGAGTGGCGATGATACTTCCGCTAGCGAAGCCGCCGGCGCCCAAGCTCCGCGACCTGGCGGCGGCATGGCAGTACCCGAGGGCACACCCGATCCCATGCAGAATTACCGCTTGTGGTTCCTAGCGGGCTTTGTGCTGCTTCTCGGCGGAGGCGCCTTCTGGATCACGACGCGACAGAGCGCCACTACGCCTACTCCCGTTACCGCTTCCCTTCCCGGTAACCGGTCTAACATGCTGCTGGAAGCCTTAAAAGAAGAGCTTTTTCAACTGGAGAGTGAACGCCTACAGCAGAAACTGTCTGCGGAGGAATACGAAAAAGCGAAAACCGCGCTCGATGCCACCCTGGCGCGAGCCATGCGGCGTGAGAAAAGCAATTCTTAGTTCGACCACGCCCAGGTTATTTTGAAGGCTTCTCAGAAACCGGTGCGGCCGCTTGCAAGTGGCGCAAATTTTCCTGCACTTCGGCAAGGTTGGGATCGAGTTGCAGGGCCTTCTTGTAAGCGGTGATTGCTTTCTCAGGTTGATGATTTAATGCATAGGCATCGCCGAGCCAGGCCTCAGCTTCCGCATTGCCTGGCTCGGCCGCGGTCCCTTTTTCCAGAACTCTAATCGCTGCGGGGTAATCTTTATCTTCGAACGAGAATGCGGCATAGATCATCCAGTTCTTGTACTTCGCTGAACTGGCTCTCTCGTAATAACCGGCCCCGAGCAGGAGAGTAATAACCCCCAGGGCGGCAGCTTGAATGATCTTGTTCTTGGTTTGAGACCTGGTAATCGATGTCGCCAGCGGAAGTCCCACAAGCAGCCCTGAGGCAAACCCGCCAAGGTGGGCCATGTTATCCGTATTCAGTGTCATCCCTAAATATCCGGCACCCAACAAGAAGTTAAGCACGGCAAAGGAAATGACACTGCTAAGAACGGAGCGGCGTTCGCCGGCGGCGATAGAAAGATTTCCGAATTTCAATCCGGCAATGATCGCGCCGGCAATCCCAAAGATCGCTCCAGAAGCTCCGACCGATAGGCGCCCGGGATCGTAAGCGATGCTCAACAGGCTGCCGCCTATGCCGGTCAAGAGATAAATCAGCAAAGTAAACCAGCGCCCAAAATATCTCTCTGAGAGACGTCCCAGACTCAACAGGCACCACATATTGAGGGCCACATGGGCTATATGTCCATGCACGAAACAGGCGGTCAGCAGACGCCAGTAGTCACCGCCTAGAGTCAAGGGGCCATAATTTCCTCCCCAGCGGATGAGTTCCTCCCCTGAGAAGCCCATGAAAGCTGCTTTAAAAGAGTCGGCAGTAAACGCCATTGCCAGAAATATCGCCACGTTAATGGCCATGAGCGCACTGGTAACGGGAAAATCGCGGAGCGTGCCGGTATACACACCCCGGTGCGCCCGCGAGATGGCACGATCGGCGCAGGCGTCGCAGTAAATAGGGGCGATCCCCTCTTCATTGACGGGAACCTCCTGGTTACATTTCAGGCACTTGGGCATAAGTTGAGGG
>QIAW01000247.1:5152-7881 GCA_003225655.1 Acidobacteriota bacterium | reverse complement strand
CGACAAACGCTTGGTTGCATACTTTGTTCCGGCTCCGAAGGCGCATCCTACGCACACGGAGATGCGCAATTTCCTTGCGGGACGTCTGCCAGAGTACTTAGTGCCCGCCACATTTGTAAAGCTGGAGGCCTTGCCTTTGAATTCCAGCGGCAAAGTGGATCGCTCTGCGCTGCCGGCGCCGGCTGCAGAGAACACAGTGCGCGACAATCTATTCGTCGGCCCGCGTAATCCCATCGAGGAGCGATTGGCGGCCATGCTGGCGCCGTTACTGGGGCTCGACCAGGTCAGCATGGAAGACAACTTCTTTCTCCTGGGCGGCCATTCGCTGCTGGGCACCCAATTGATCGCGCGGGTGCGCGATGCATTCGGCATCGAGCTCAGCCTGCGCAGTCTGTTTGACGCCCCCACGGTTTCAGGACTTGCAGTGCAAATCGAAGCGCTTCTGGTTGCCAAACTGGAAGCTATGAGCGAGGCCGAGGCGGAACGTCTTCTCAATACGTCAACGCCGGCCTGCGCCTAAAAGGCATTCACAATGTCAGCACAAACTCAAACCAGCTTTGCCGACGGCAAGTTAGGCGGTGTTCTGAGCCTCTATCACCTGCTTGATCCCGAGGTCCTCGCCAACCCTTACCCGCTTTTCCACCGGCTTCGCACCGAAGATCCGGTGCACTGGGACCCCTTTCTGCACGCGTGGATCGTCACGCGTTACAAGGATGTGGTCCAGGTGCTGCACCAGTACTCGGCTGCGCGCACCCCCACGCCCGAGCAGCTCACCGCCATGGGGTTGGCCGCGCTGAATCCCATCGCCCAGGTCATGGTCAAGCAGATGATTTTTCTTGACCCGCCGGCGCATGCCCGGTTGCGCAGCCTTGCAGCGCAGGCATTTACCCCGGCGCGGGTCGAAGTCCTGCGCGCACACATCCACGACATTACCAATCGGTTGCTGGATCAAGTTCAGGCAACAGGCCGTATGGATGTGATTGCCGACCTGGCGGAACCTTTGCCCTGCATCGTGACCGCTGAAATGCTTGGCGTTCCCGTCGAGGACTACCAGCAGTTAAAGCTGTGGTCGCAGGATTTCGCGGAGATGTTGGGCAACTTCCAGCACAATCCCGAGCGCGTGCCGCGAATTGTAAAGAGTGTGCAAGAGATGATTGCCTACTTCCGTTCCGCAATTGCGGAGCAACGCCTCACACCACGCGGGGGGCTGGTCAGTTCGTTGCTGAACGCGGAAATCCAGGGCGACCGGCTGAACGAAGAAGAAGTAATTGCAAACTGCATTATCACCATGGTGGGAGGGCAGGAGACCACCACCAATCTCATAGGCAACGGCGTCCTTTCTCTGCTGCGAAACCCAGAGCAGCTCGAAAAACTTCGCTCTGACCTCTCGTTAATTCCTTCCGCTGTCGAGGAGATGCTGCGCTACGAAAGTCCCAGCCAGCATACAGCGCGGCTCGCGCCGGAAGACACGATTCTCGGCGGAAAGCGCATCCAAAAACGCCAGGCAGTGATTGCGGTCATGGCTGCCGCAAACCGCGATCCGGAGAGATTTCCCGATCCCGACCGTCTGGATATTACTCGAACCGATAACCGGCATGTCGCCTTCGGTTGGGCGGCACACTTCTGCTTCGGCGCCGCCCTGGCCCGCATCGAAGGCCAAACCGCCTTCGAGCTGATGCTACGCCGCTTGCCTGATTGGACCCTTGAACCTGAGCCACTCGTCTGGCGAACGAACCTGGGATTGCGCGGTTTGACCAAGTTGCCAATCCGTTTCGGCAACAGGAGCTGATCGTGTTTTCCTTCCCAGGTAGCGTTCAGAAAAGATTTCCCATGGATCGGAGCGAAACTTTCTCCACGCCAGATGTTGCATCTCTTTCTCAAGCCAAGCGCAGATTGCTGGAAAAATATCTGCACGAAGGCGCAGTTCCAACAGCCGCTTCTATGGAGGTAATCAATCCGCGGCCCTCGGGCGAGCCGGCGCCGCTTTCGTTTTCCCAGGAGCAGCTTTGGTTGCGCGAACGAAGTACGCACGGCATTCCTCCGCTTTACAACGAATGCATTACTCTGCGCATGGCGGGTCCGCTTGATATTCCCATTTTGGAGCGCAGCTTCGCCGAAATCCTTCGCCGGCACGAGATCTGGCGGACCAGCTTTGACACCAGCAACGGACAGCCTGTTCAATTCGTCCACCCGCACCGGGATGAAGCCCGCTTGCTGCTTGTCGATCTGCGAAGCTTGCCCACCGGTGCCAGACGCAAGGCGGAAGCCCAGCGGCTGGTAGGCGAAATGGTTCGGCAACCGTTTGACCTGAAGGAAGGCCCCCTGTTGCGGGCGAGGTTGATCAGGATGGAAGACTTCGAATACCGGTTCTTCCTGTGCGCGCACCTAAGCATCGTGGACGGGCTTTCCGTGTATCAGGTGTTTCCCTCGGAGTTGGCGGCGTTGTACAGCGCCTATTATTCCAGCCGGCCTTCGCCGCTTCCGGAATTGGCCGTGCAATTTGGCGACTATGCCTATTGGCAAAGACATCAGTTGCAAGGAGAAAAACTCGCCCCGCAAATAGCTTACTGGCGCAAGCAGCTTGCCGCGCCGATTCCAGTGTTGAACTGGCCAATGGACCGTACCCGGCCTGCCCGAGAAACATTCCGTGGAGCAATCCGGCCCTTCGCTCTTCCCAAGAACCTCAGTGAAGCTATAAAAGCACTGGGTGAGCAAGAGGGCGTCACTTT
>QIAW01000247.1:0-5129 GCA_003225655.1 Acidobacteriota bacterium | reverse complement strand
ACGCAGCAGGAAGACATCATCGTTGGTACCCCTTCCCCGGCCGGCCGTAAACGGTCGGAAGTTCAAAAGCTGCTGGGTTACTTCCTCAATCCGGTTGCGCTTCGCTTCGATCTGACAGGCAATCCAACCTTCCGCGAGTTATTGCGGCGGACGCAGCGAGTGACCCTCGAAGCCATCTCGAATGATGACGTGCCCATTGAATTATTGGCACAGGAGCTAAAGCTAAAGCCAGATCCCAGCCGCAATCCATTCTTCACCGTAGCAATGTCGCTGCAGCCGGCGATGCCGCAACTGGGTTTGGAGTGGAGCGTAACTACCATGGATGTTGAAAGCGGCGGCACACCCTGGGATTTGTACATTGCCTTCATCGATAGGCCAGGCGGAGTGATGGGCCGCCTTCAATACAATACGGACCTGTTCGAAGCTGAAACCATAGCGAGCATGTGGAAGCACTTCCAGCAGTTGCTCGAAAACCTGATTGCCAACCCTGCGCAACGTTTATCTGAACTGAAGTCTCTTCGAGATCATGACCGGCTGCCTGTCTCAGCGGGATAAGAGGGATCGCTCCGGAATTCTGCATAGGGCTGCTTGTACGGAATCGTCTGGATATCGACCGATAGTCGGCCAAGGTGGGCCAGTTTGTATTTCTTTTATGTGTTGCTGAGGTCAGACCGTGAACGAAACTACAATCAATGAGTGCGAAATCCCGGAAAAGTCCGGCGGTGCAGAGCTTTCCGAAGCTAAGCGCCGTCTTCTTCAACAATACCTAAGCACTGGGGAGGGAAAGAATAGAGCGGAGCAGGCCCGCATTAACCCTCGTCCTTACGGAGAGCTTGCGCCTCTTTCTTTCGCCCAGCAGCAGGTCTGGCTGCACGGGCAAATGACGGGCGATGTCCCCTTCTACAACGAGCCCATCACAATCTACCGGCGAGGACCGCTTGATTTGGCGGTGCTTCAGCGGTGCTTGCTTGAGATTATTCGGCGCCATGAAATCTGGCGCACGACCTTTGAGTTCGTGGCTGGTGAGCCTGTGCAGGTCGCCCACCCGGCTCCGGCGGCGTTCCCTCTGCCGTTCATTGACCTGCATGAGCTTCCAGAGGCAGAGCGCGAAGTGGAAGCAAACCGTCTGGCTACGGTGGATGCCCGGCGTCCATTCGATTTGAAAACCGGCCCATTGGTGCGCGCCCTGCTGGTGCGCACCGGTGAGGAGGAACATCGTCTTTACCTGACCGTTCATCAGATTGTTTTTGACGCAGTAACGGTTTACCGTGTGCTGCTTCCTGAATTAGCGACGCTTTACCAAGCGCTTGCCGCAGGCTTGCCTTCGCCATTGCCGGAACTCCGCGTTCAATATGCAGACTTTGCCTACTGGCAGCGGAGAAAACTGAGCGCTGGAGTCTGGTCTGAACACATGGCTTATTGGCGCAAGCAGTTGGCAGGGGAGTTGCCGGCGCTGGAGTGGCCCAACGACCATCCGCGCCCGCCGATTGAGACTCACCGCGGCGCCATTCAAAGGTTCACTCTGCCTGCGAGTCTGGTGCAAACGCTCCGCGAGCTTGGTCAGCGGTATGGGGCGTCGTTTTACATGACTCTGTTGGCATCGATGGCTGTTCTGCTCTACCGTTACACGGGCCAGGAAGATATCATCCTGGGCAGCTTCACGGCCGGGCGCAAGCTGGCAGAAGTCGAACCTCTGCTGGGCTACTTCGTCAATCCTCTACCGCTGCGCATCGATCTTTCGGGCAATCCCACCTTCCGCGAGTTGCAATCGCGTGTGCGAGGCGTTCTCCTGGACGCATTGTCCCATGACGATGTGCCCTTTGTTCATATCGTCAACGAGATTCAATATACGCCCGACCGGAGCCGCAATCCCTTGTTCCAAGTAGTGCTTTCGCAGCAGCCCAAGCTGCCGAATGTTCCCGGATGGGAGCTGGCGACCGAGGAAATTTGCAACGGGGGATCAAAGCTCGATCTGGTGATTGTGGTCGATGATCGCGGGGAAAGCGTCTTCGGTCCGGTTATCTACAACCCCGACCTGTTCGACGCCGCAACCATCACGCGCATGATTGGACACTGGCAAACGCTGCTTATGGCCGTGGCCGCTGATCCGGAAAAGCACATCGCTGAGTTGCCCATCCTGACCGATGCGGAGCGACAGCAGATCTCAATCGAGTGGAACAACACGCGGGCAGAATGCCCCAATCTCTGCGTGCACGAACTGATTGAAGCGCAAGCGCGACTGACGCCTGACGCTATTGCGGTTGTATGCGAAGACGAGCAGGTAAGTTATCGCGAGCTGAATGCCAGGGCCAATCAGCTCGCGCATCATCTTCGCAAATTGGGCGCCGGCCCGGAAGTCCTGGTCGGCATTTGCGTTGAGCGCTCCATTGCAATGATGGTGGGACTGTTGGGCATCCTCAAGGCCGGAGGAGTTTATGTACCGCTCGACCCGGCCTATCCCAAGGCGCGGCTCACGTTCATGATTGAAGATTCCGGTCTCCGGTTCCTCATTACACAGGAGTCACTGGAGGCGAAGTTGGGCGACTCTCGTGGAAAGCTCATCTGTGTGGATCGCGATTGGCCGGCAATTTCTCAGGAGAGCAAAGAAAACCCATCCACTGGAGTGGAACCCCAAAATTTGGCCTATGTAATCTACACCTCAGGATCAACAGGTCGGCCCAAGGGAGTTCAGATTTCCCACCACGCGCTCGTTAACTTTCTGGCATCCATGCGATCTTGGCCAGGACTCGCGCAACATGATTCTTTGCTGGCCGTCACCACCATATCGTTCGATATTGCTGCCCTTGAACTTTACTTGCCGTTGACAGTGGGCGCTCGCTGTGTGCTCGCCAGCCGCGAAGCTGCGGCAGATGGGCAACAATTGCAGAGCCTTCTGAAAGATCACCAGATTACGGTCATGCAGGCGACCCCCTCGACTTGGAAGCTGCTGCTGGAGTCAGGCTGGATGGGGAAGGGAAATCTTAAGATTCTCTGCGGCGGTGAGGCCATGCCGCGAGAGCTGGCTGAACAATTGATTGCTAAAGCAGCTTCAGTTTGGAACATGTACGGTCCTACAGAAACCACAGTCTGGTCCACTGTTTATCCCATTATCTCCTGCGAAGGCCCTATTCTCATTGGACGGCCAATCGCAAACACTGAAATCTACATACTCGACCGCAACCTGCAGCCCGTGCCGGCCGGCATCATTGGAGAGCTGTATATAGGTGGAGATGGCCTGGCCAGAGGCTACCTGAATCGTCCCGAATTGGATGCCGAAAAGTTTATCTTGAATCCGTTGAACTCTGAATCGGGCGCACGGCTCTACAGAACCGGTGACTTCGCCCGCTATCGCGCGGATGGGAATATTGAGTGTCTCGGCCGGGTGGATCACCAGGTGAAGGTCCGAGGATTCCGCATCGAGCTGGGCGAGATCGAATCGCTTCGCGAAGACCTTCCCGGCGGCGCAGGACTGACCGCTTACCTCATATTGGCAGAAAAGCAAGCCTCTACGCTTGACGAGATCCGCAATTTCCTCAAAGAAAAATTGCCGGGCTACATGGTTCCGATTCTGTGTTCACTAGAAAAGTTCCCGCTAACGCCGAATGGCAAATTGGACCGGCGTGCGCTTCCAGCCCCTGAAAATACGGATTCCGGCGACGAAGAGATCATTGAAGAACTTAGTGATGCCACCGAAAGAATGCTGGCGGGCATTTGGAGCGACGTGCTCAAGGTTCCACGGGTAAGCGTCTATGACAATTTCTTTGACCTGGGCGGCCACTCGTTGTTAGCAACCCAGGTGGTCAGCAGGATAGAAAAGGATTTGGGAGTGCGTATAAAGCCAAAAGAGCTTGCATTCCAGACACTGGGCCAGTTTGCGGCAAGTTGCAGGGAGCGGTTAGAACGCTAGTGAGACCCGCAAAACCCATATTGCCCCTCTATTTCGGTCCGCCGGACGAGCCGCTTTTCGGTTGTTACCATGAGCCACCGGCCGGGCATAGACGGAAGTGTGCGGTGCTCATCTGCCCGCCGATCGGACACGAATATGTCAACTGCCACCGTGCCTTGCGACAGTTGTCGGCGCGCCTCGCCGAGGCCGGCTTTCCGGTTTTGCGCTTTGACTACTACGGCTGTGGCGACTCCGCGGGCATCAGCGAAGAGGGACGGGTTTCCCGCTGGCTGGAGGACATCTCAACCGCCATTTTTGATCTTCGCCAAAGGACAGGGTTGGCCCAAACTTGCATTGTCGGACTTCGGTTGGGTGGTGCTCTATCGACAATGATCGGCTCGCAACGGGATGATGTTGAGAGCATGGTTCTCTGGAGCCCGGTCGTAAACGGAAAGAGTTATCTTGAGAATCTGTTCTCTCTGCAAAAAGAGATGCTGCGTTTTCGTCCTAAGCCAAAGCGTAAGCATGCTCAAGACCACATTGATGTTCTTGGTTTCCCCTTGTCACGTTTTTTGCGCGGCGAACTGGAGAAGATCGATCTTCTAACGGTCACTGAGAAGCCGGCGAAGAACATATTACTCATTCAGAGCGATGAAGGGGACGGCCAAAGCAGTTTGAACGGCCGTCTGAGCCGAACTGAAGCTCGGCTGGAGTCCCAGTGTTTCGAGGCTCCCCAGATTTGGCTCCCAACCGCAGACGGCAGCTTGCTGGTGCCCAGCCAGGTACTGCAATCGATTGTTGCCTGGGTTGGCAAAACACACTCATGAAAAACGTAGTTACAAATGTAGTTACAAAAGAAGAAGCTGTTCTCTTCGGGGAAAAGAAGTCTCTCGTCGGGGTTGTGACAGACCCGGCGAGAGTGACTGGGAACCCGAGAGCAGCGGTGCTTCTCCTAAATCCGGGCATCGTGCATCGGGTTGGACCAGGGCGCATTTACGTGAAAATTGCGCGAGCCCTGGCGGCGATGGGTTTTGTGATTCTGCGCTTTGACTTCTCCGGCATTGGCGACAGCGCGGTGCGTCACGACAATCTCCGTTTCGAGAAAAGCGCGGTACGTGAGACCCAGGAGGCCATGAAGTTCCTGAAGTCATCAAAAGGTGTTGAGCATTTTATCCTTCTGGGTGGATGCTCAGGAGCGCTGATCTCATTTGAAACCGCTTGCTGTGATGAACAGGTTCTGGGC
>QIAW01000032.1 GCA_003225655.1 Acidobacteriota bacterium | reverse complement strand
AGACAGTGTGGAATAACTCTGATAGTTATGCAAACCAGGTGGCGGCATCGGCGCAGGAGTCTACCGAGGACCGTGTGGCGGTCTTGAGCCGGTCGATTCAGTACACCCTGGAGCACCCGATCTTTGGTTTAGGTCTGGGCAATTTCGAGGTTGCCAGCGGAGCCAACCTGGGTCAGTCGGCCGCATGGGTGGGAACGCACAACACTTTTACGCAGGTTTCTTCGGAGGCAGGAATTCCGGCGCTGCTGTTATTTGTGGGGTTGCTGATTACCGCGTTGCTTAATATGAAGAGGATCGGCCAGGTATTTTCCAAGACGCCAGAGGAGCGAGAGCTCAACCTCATGGCACGCGCTACGCTGGCAAGTCTATTGTCATTTTCGTTCGGCGCATTTTTTGCGCACCTTGCCTACGAATACTACTTCTTTTATCCCGTCGCGATTGCTGTGGGGATCCAACATGTCGCTCGGACAACTCGAATCATCGCCCCAGCACGGAAAGATGATTTCGTCTTTAACCCGCAAGTATTGGCGGCGCAAGAGAGCTGATGATGAGAACAATCATTGTGGAATTAAGCTTTTGGATTTCGGTGGCCGCGGTGGCTTATCACTATGTTGGCTATCCACTCTTGCTCTTCATTTTGTCAGTACTCTCCCAGGTGAGGTCAGACCTTCTGTATTTGGTTCGTCGCAGCAGCCGCCGCTGCGGACGTCACACGGACTACGTTCCACGAGTAGCTTTGTTGATTTCTGTCTATAACGAAGAAGCCGTGATCCAGGCAAAGGTGAAGAACACGCTGGAGATTGATTATCCCACAGAGCAATTCGAGGTTCTATTCGGACTGGATGCCCCTGGCGATTCTACGGCCAAGCTTCTGGACGATATGCGATCCAGCAGATTCAACATCTTTCATTTTCAAGCCCGACGGGGAAAACTGGCAGTGCTGCGCGACCTGGCGCAGCGCACCTCTGCTGACATTCTGGTTTTCACCGACGCCAATACCATGCTGGAACGCAACTGCATTCGCAACCTGTCGCGCCACTTCGCTGACCCACAGGTCGGGGCGGTGAGTGGAGAAGAGGTCCGCGTGGTTGCAGCGGGCACAGATCCATCGGCTGAGTCCCTCTATTGGCGCTACGAATCGGCGGTAAAGCTGCTCGAGAGCCGGCTGAACTGTTCACTGGGAGGAAATGGTTCCGCGCTGGCGGTGCGCCATTCGCTCTTCCATCCCAGGCAGCAATCGATTGTTGAAGATTTCCAGATTCCGCTTGAGATTCGATTTAAAGGCTATCGCGTTGTTTATGACCCCGAGGCAGTCGCGATTGAGGAGATTGCTCCAACCTTCTCCACCCAATTTGCGCGCAGAGTGCGCATCAGCGCCGGCAATTACCAGACGCTGTTTGGCAACCTTGAATACCTCAACCCGCTGAAGGGCTTTCTGGCATTCTCCTTCTTTTCCCACCGCGTGCTTCGCTGGCTCGTTCCTATGTTTCTCATGGTTGCCTTTGGCTGCAGCCTTGCGATGGTCACGCGCCCTGGATTCGGGGTCCTCGCAGCCGCGCAGTTTGCCTTCTACGCAGCGGCCGCGTTGGGGTATTGGTTTAAGAAGCAGGGAAAGCGGGTGCGGCTGTTCTCGTTGCCTTTTCATTTCTGCTCCATGAACGCCGCCTTGCTCTTCGGATTGTTTGCCTATATTAGCGGCAGACAGACGCTCACATGGAAGTCCACGCCGCGTTCCGGCTCTTTCACTGCCATGCCCGGCGGGCAGACCGCTCTCGAAACCGACTGAATAGAAAACGAATTGTGCCGTCCAGAAGCTGCGCAGGTAGTTGATGGGCGGCTCAGACGAATGCCTCTGCACGACGAGTCAAATAAAGGAGACCCTCCACAATGACAGACCCGAAGGCGATAGGTATAGTTTTGCCTCCGCGACTGGTGGCTGCCGCGATCACCGATTTCCATGGCTACTTTGATCAGCACGGGAAAGCTGTCGCGGAGCTTCCGTACGCCCAGATCGAACGAGTTGCCGACGAACTCTACCGAGCTTACCAGGAAGGGCGAAGAGTATTTTTGTTCGGAAACGGAGGCAGTGCTGCACTGGCCTCGCATCTTGCCTGTGATCTGGGCAAAGGAACCATAGTGTCAGGCAACTCGCAGCAACGTTTTCGGGTTCTCGCGCTCACGGATAACATAGCGCTGATTACCGCGTGGGCCAATGACGTTTCCTACGAGTACGTGTTTGCGGAGCAACTGCGTAATTTCGTTCAGTGCGGCGATATCGCTTTCGGCATCAGCGGCAGCGGAAATTCGCCGAATGTGCTACTGGCCCTGCAGACAGCGAGGGAATCGGGCGCGATCAATATTGGTTTGACAGGCTTTAAAGGCGGAAAGATGAAGGAGCTTTGCGATATATGCGTAGTCATTCCTTCCGACAACATGCAAATCATCGAGGATCTGCAGTTGAGCATAGCGCACGCGCTGTTTACCGTGATTCGCCATCGAATTATGAACGCGGAAGAAAATGACGTGGCAGTCTTTTCGCAGGCTGTCTCAGCGGCATGAGTTGCTTTTGGGCCAAAACGGAGATTGTTCCGCAGGCGAGGACCTCGCGTCTGCAGCTATTTCTGAAACGTTGGGTGGACCTGCTGGGCGCTGCTGTTCTCATTCTTCTACTCTCTCCGGTTTTTGTTGTTGTGGGCCTGTTGGTTATGTTCGAAGATGGCTTGCCCATCATTTACCGCAGACGAGTTATCGGCATCACGAGCCAATTTGATGCTTTTAAGTTCCGCAGCATGAGGCGAGATGCAGATTCAATCCTGGCCTCCAACCCTGTGCTCAAGGCTGAATTTGAACATAATTTCAAATTGAAAAACGATCCGCGGGTGACCAGGGTCGGAGCTTTTCTGAGAAAGGCCAGCCTGGAT
>QIAW01000245.1 GCA_003225655.1 Acidobacteriota bacterium | reverse complement strand
TGACAGAAATGGAAGTGAATGGACGCAGCCGCCTTATGGTTGCTGTTTCCGATCACCGTGGTATCGGGATGAGTGACCATGGTTGTGGGTTCATGGAACGTACCACCGTTGCAAACCCCAGCGCTGGTTGAGCCGATGCGTATGGCATCCGAGGAGCCGAAGGCGCCAGCGCCTTGCTTGATCATGCTGGGCGGATCGGAGCCCGGGGTGGCGGGTGGCCCAAAGATCGTCGGGCTATTGAAGGTCCCGCCGCAAAAGCCAGCCGTGGCATCGGCTTCTGTGCAGGTCAAAGCAGCAATTCCGAAGACGGGCTTGGTTTGCGGTGCCGTGGCGTATGTGATGCTGTGACCGTTTAAATTCAGTGTCACATTATCTTTTGTAATTACGAAGCAGGTTCCGGTTGCACTGAGCACCGACAGATAGTTTGGTGGTCCCGGATAATGTGCCAAGTGTGGCTTTGATGTTGGCCGTCACCAGGGTCGCGGTCATATTGCCCGTAGCCAACCCCGTACTCGGGTTGATCGTGACGACAGCGTTGTCGGAGCTCCAATTGACGACATTGGTCAGAATTTGCGTCCGCCCGTCAGAATAGGTCCCAGTAGCCGTGAACTGCAAAGTGGTACCGGGCGAAATGATTTGATTGGCCGGAGTTACAGGAATCGAGGTCAGCGCGGGTAGGGTGAGCGTAGCTGAGCCGGTCTTGCCGCCAAAAACCGCGCTGATGCTGGTAACACCTCCGCCCGTACCTTGTATTGCCGTCGCTATTCCAGTACTTGTCCCAATGGTCGCCGCATTAGTGTTGCTGGAACTCCACACAGCTTGGTTCGTTGTGACGTTCTGAGAGGTGTGATCGCTAAACGCGGCCATTGCCACGTAGGGCACAGTCGCGCCCGGCAGCGGCGAAACTTTTTGCGGAGTCACAACGACTGCGACGACGACCGGCGCAATAACAGTGAGGGTGGTCGAACTTGGGGTCACGGCACCCAGGGTTGAGGTTATGGTTGAATTACCGACGCCCAGAGTCTGTGCCAACCCGGTTGCCGCGCCTATGGTTGCAATATTCATGTTCGACGAAGTCCAACCGGCCAGCGTCGTGACATTGTGGGTGCTGCTATCGCTATAGGTTCCAAGTGCGGCAAATTGTTGCGGAATTCCTTTTGCAACCGATGGCCGCCACAACCAATATCTTTGTTGACGCGCGATTCGTGCCGGTGACCGCGGTTACAGTGGCGGACCCTGCAATTACAGCGTGGATCACTCCCCCGGGACTCATAGTTGCGACACTTGCGGGGCATACCTGCCAAGTCACCTGATCGGTCACATCTTGTTCACCACCAGGCAAGCCGGCGCCGGAAAAGAATGACAAAAAGGCTTTGAATTGTTGATCCGGTTGGCTCAAGCTGATCGGCACGCCGTTACCATCGCCATCCACTGGGCTAATGCGCAGCCGCTCTGGCCCTTGGGCAAACGAGCTGACCGCCCACAACCCGCAAACCAGCATCGTTAATAATGCGCGACGTTTCATGAGGATTCGGAGAACATGGCCGAATCTGCTAAAGCAAAGTTGATAAAAGGGATGCGCCAGAGTGTATAGCTGCGCGGCTGTATCGTCAACGACAATTCAGCTTCATGGTTTGCACCGTCGGCCGGTCTAAAGTAATGGAAAGACTTTGCCGGCAATTTCCTGAGCTTACGGTCACGAAATGAGGTGTATCCGTCTCCCGATTGACCGCTGCGGCCGAATTGAAGGCATGGAGTTCGGTCAGCGCGACTGAAATATTTCCACTCTGGTCGGTCATCTCCTGGAAGACTCCGTGGTGATGGGCGTCAACGATCTCCACACTCGCGCCTTGCGCTGGCTGGCCAGACGCATTTTGTACCTTCAAGCTATACGTCCAATCGATGAAGTACTCGGCGGCGCGGTGATTTGCGTCCTGAGTGTGCAAATCGGTCGAATCCTTTGCCGCCCCACCTGTAAAAACGGTATCCAAGAAGTGAAAATTGGCGACGTCGCCACCCCCGTTGGAAAAAGAGAAGGTCACATTACCGGTGTCGGGATGATCGCCTCGTCCCAGCGTGCAGCGAATGCAATGGAACCCACCGCTGGCTCCCTGCCAATCAACGTGGACGGTGGCGCTGTCGCCAATAAAGACGTCGTTGGTGGAAGTAAACAAGTTGGGCGCAACTTCCAGTCCGAGGGCCCATGCTTTGGCCGAAGTTGAGTTGATATGCCGCGCAACATAAACATTGTCGTGAGAGGAATCACCCTCACCGTTGCTGGTGATGCGCAATGCCTGGGCATCGCAGTCTTCCGCTTTGGCCGTGACCGTATTACCGTACGCCGTGGCCTTTGTGGCGCTATCGTCGAACTGGATCCCGTAGGCGCCGCCGGGCTGGCAAACGTTGCAGGCTTTTCCGCCCGCACTGTAATCACAGTTTTGCCGCAGTTCAGTGACTGAAATCTGGTTATCGTGGGCAGACTGGCCGCTGCTCGCCTGGCAATTCTTGGAAAAACAATTCCCTCCTACCTGGATACCCCGACCGGAAACAGGTGCGATGTTATTGCCGAACGCCTGCTGCTTAGTGGCCCACAAATAGATGCCGAAGTCGTTGGAGTAGCGCCCGTTCTGGCGGATCTGATTGTTCGAGATGGTAGTGCCGGGCGCGGTCGAGTAAATGCCCCCTTGAGCGCCGCCCTCGATGACGTTGCCGTCAATCGCCTGGCCGGGGCCGGCGCTGGCAAGCTTGATGGATGCGCCTTCAATCGCATGCCGATCAGCGATCGTGGTCACCTGATTGTTAAACCGGTTGTGCCCATGAACCGTGAGAAAGTTTGTGCGGTTGATCTGTCCAATACGGATGCCGTGTGAACGTGGTGCCGCTCCTCCTCCCTGGGTAATGGTTCCGTTGCCAATAGTGAGGTGATCTGCGGAACCTCCGCAGGGATTGGCAGCGACGGCGGAGTCCCAGCAGGCCTCCGCTAGCACGCCATAATGCGGATCAGGACTCAATTCGGTCGCATAAGTAATAGTGTGGTGGTTCAGATCCAAGGTCACATCATCCGCCTGAACACTAAAACAGCTGGCCGCAGAGGAAACGTCTGCTTGCAAGATGTAAGTCGCTCCCACTTTATTAAGCACCGCACACGAACTTATGGTTTGGACATCCCTTGGCTCGGCCCTGTCGCCGCCAAGTGGTGAAGGCGACCCGAAGGAAGCGAGAAGCACAAGGACG
>QIAW01000240.1 GCA_003225655.1 Acidobacteriota bacterium | reverse complement strand
GCTTACCGACCCGGCCGTTACAGCCGAGGTGATCGCTGATGGCATCCATGTGGATGATCCCGCCATTCGCCTGTTGCTGGCAGCTAAAGGGACGCAGCGCGTGATCCTGGTAAGCGATGGCACCGCCGCCACCGGCATGCCTGATGGCGTCTATCGCCTGGGACCCTTTGAGTTCACGGTGCGCGATGGAGTCTGCCGCAACAGTGAAGGGCGCCTCGCCGGCAGCACGCTCACGCTGGACCGCGCTGTGCGACATCTGGTCTCGCTGGGAATTTCGCTGCGCGAAGCTGTGCAAATGGCAACTTTGAATCCGGCGAATCGGCTAGGACTGGCGGGAAAGAAGGGTGTCATCGCTCCCGGTGCTGATGCCGATCTTGTCTTGTTGAATGAGAAGCTGGAAGTCGCTGGCGTGATGACTCGTGGAATAGGCCTGCAATAGCAAAAGTATTGAATTTAATTCCTGGCTGCTAATCAATCTTGCAGGCGAGTGCTTGATACGCAGCGCCCCACAGTGGCGCATCCTCATTCAAGACCACATTGATTGGGACCCGGGCAAGGATAGAAGCAAAGCTGCCCTTGGCGCAAAAAGCGCGCACAAAGGTACCATCTTTCATCTTGGGCAGAATCTTGACCGCGATTCCGCCGGCCACGTAGATGCCACCAAACGCCAAAACTCGCAGTGCCAGGTTCCCGGCCTCGGAGCCGTAAGCTGATACCCAAAGATCCAACGTTTCTACGCAAGTCGGACACGACTGCGCGAGCGCCTGCTGGGTAATCTCTCGGGCTGCATCGCCTGTCGAACCATCGAAAGAAGGGTGCCGCACAGCGGAATCAAGAAACTCATGAATGGCGAGGAAACCCCGGCCCGAAAGAACCTCTTCCGCGCAGACACTGGGCATGCGCTTTTTTAAGAAACGCAGTAATTCAATCTCACGTTCGGTGCACGGCGTGAAATCAGCCATACCGCCCTCGGAGGGCACTGCATGATACTGGTTGCCATTCCAGAAAAGGATGGCCTCGCCCAAACCCGTTCCGGCTGCGAGAAGCGCTTTAGCTCCGTGAGGCTGGGGAACGCCCTCATTCAGCACCAGCACATCGTTCGGCGCAAGATGTTCCAGGCTGCACGCCGTTGCCTCAAGGTCATTCAACATCGCCACGCTCTGAAGTCCCAATTCCGAAGCCAGCTCATGGCCTGCCAGGACCCAGGGTAGATTCGAGCTGTGGAAGCGTCCATCAACAACGGCTCCTGCCGACCCAAAGCCCGCCGCAGTTATGCTTTTGCTGGAAGCCGCGGCTTCAGATTTGGCGGCATGGCCAAGAAAATCCTGAAGCATCGACTGAAAGGAGCGCGCGGCGTAATCCTGGGTTGGATAACGGCGTTGGAAAATCAGTTGGAGCCGGGTTCGGTTGCTGTCTTCCTGGAACAAGGCGAGGTTGCACTTGGTTCCACCCACATCACCAGCCAGAATCATCCCGCTTTTCTTGCGCCCTTCCGCTTTAGCCATAGCAGGCAGTAGTTGTCTCCTGGATTCTGGTCGCGCGAACTTTTGGATGGTGGTGCGACCATACTATACGAAGAGGGAGCCGGATGGAAGCTTTTGGGGAGCTATTAAAACCTTTAATTTCTGCCCCTCTGCCTATTGAAAGGAAGACCAAGACAGGCCGATTCTGGTATTGTTTTTCCTGCATGTATAAGCTCACAACCACGCTTCTATTCCTCCTGTTATCAGTTTCGGTGTTTGCCGACGATAAATCCAAGAAAACACAGCCGGTGCAGCCGGGCCCTATCCAGTTGAACAAAGATGGCCGCCGTTGGGTGGAAAAGACCTTGAAGAACCTTTCCCTGGAAGAAAAGGTCGGGCAGATGATCAATATCCGCTACTTTACCGACTTCCAGAATTTTGACAGCGATAACTATAAGCAAATACGCGACCAGGTACAGAAATATCACATTGGCTCGATGGTGCTCACCGTGCACGTGGATGGTCCCATTCTGCTGAAGAACCCTCCGCTTGAGGTCGCGGCTGTCGCCAACCAGTTGCAGCGTGACTCCACGCTGCCATTGCTCATGGCCGCCGATTTTGAGCGGGGTCTTGACTCGCGCGTGAGAGCGGTGCCGGCCTTTCCCGATGCAATGGCGTTCGGCGCCGCCGGAAATACCGAGTACGCGGAAAGGTTCGGAGCGATTACCGCCCAAGAGTCGCGCTCCATCGGGATTCACTGGAACCTGTTTCCCGTGGCCGACGTCAATATCAATCCTGCCAATCCCATCATCAACACGCGTTCCTTTGGGGAGAGCCCGGAGGAGGTAAGCAATCTGGTAGCGGCATTCATCATAGGATCGCGCGAGCACGGCATGCTGACCGCAGCCAAGCACTTTCCCGGTCACGGCGATACGGTTGAGCTTCCGCCATTTCAAAAAGCCATTGATGCCAATGTGGATTCAATCCTGGTAGCGCATGTGGCGGTGCCGGCGCTCGACCCCGATCCCAATAAGGTCGCGACCATTTCACACAAGGTAATTACCGATATCCTGAAGAACCGGCTTAAGTTCAATGGCGTAGTCGTCACCGACGCTTTGGATATGCGAGGGCTTACAAGCCTGTATCCGCCGGGAGAGGGAAGTCCGACAGCCAGAGCTGCCGTGGACTCAGTCAAAGCCGGCAATGACGTGATCTTGTGGCCCACCGATCTGGATGGCGCGTTCAACGGCATACTGGATGCGGTGAAACGAGGGGAAATCCCAGTGGCGCAGATCGATGCGTCTGTCAAAAAGATTCTCGAAATGAAGGCTTCCGTAGGATTAGACAAGAACCGTTTCGTAGACCTGCAGCAGGTCTCGTATCTGGTGAGCAAGCCGGAAGATATGCAATTCGCACAGCAAGTCGCGGATGAAGCTGTGACCCTGGTGCGGAACAACGGCCAAGTGCTTCCTGTGCAGAAGCTCCAGGCGCGGCCCACCGAAGCCGAGATATTTCAGGCCAATGTGAAGCCCGGCAAGCACGTTGTGGGCATCATCATCACTGACACAGTCCGCGGCGATTGGGGGCATGCGTTCGAAGCCGCCTTCAAAGAGAGACGCGCTGATGCGGTCTTCTTCCACATTGATAACAGCGTTGCCGCGGTCCTGACTCCCGCGGTCTTACAAGCGGTCAAGGATGCGGAAAAGGTTGTGGTTGCGGCATACGTTGTGCCAACGCCGGCCAAGCAGGTCATGGTGGATGGAAAACTGGTGAACAGCGTGGGCCTCGAGCAGGGAAGCGGAGAGCTGCTAAGGCAGATACTCGATATCGCCGCAGCCAAGACGGCGGTGATTGCCTTGGGCAATCCTTACGTGGCGCAGAATTTCCCAAATGTGCAGACGTATATCTGCACCTACTCCAATGCCACCAGCTCTGAGCTCAGCGCGGTGAAGGCCCTGTTCGGAGAGTTGCAGGCGCATGGCAAGTTGCCGGTGACTTTGCCGGGGATTGCGGAGCGGGGATTCTCGTTACCGTTGCCTTCCGCGCCGGTGCAACCGCAGAGTGCAGCGATGAACATGGCAAATCCCAAATAAATTACAGCAGTTGAATAGGACTGGTCGTAAGTGGAGCAGTTGATTTAGGATAATTTGTTTAGGATAAATATCATATGCGAATTGGAATACTTACTGGTGGTGGCGACTGTCCCGGACTTAACGCTGTAATCCGCGCTGTGGTGCGCAAAGGCATCCTGCACTACGAAGACGAGTTCACCGGATTCATCGAGGGCTGGCGCGGCGTCCTGGAAAATAAGACGACGAAGCTCGACTTGAACGCGGTATCCGACATTCTGCTGCGCGGCGGCACGATCCTGCGGACCTCACGCACCAACCCCGCGAAACGCGAGGGCGGACTCGCACAGTGCATCGAAACCTTCAACAAGAACAAACTGGACGCGCTCATCACCCTCGGCGGCGACGATACGCAATCGGTTTCAAAGAAACTCTTTGAGCAAGGTGTCAAAGTTGTGGGCGTGCCCAAGACCATTGACAACGACCTCAGCGGCACCGACCTGTGTTTTGGCTTTGATACCGCGGTCAGCATCGCTACCGAGGCCATTGACCGCGTGCATACGACCGCTGAGGCCCATAACCGCATCATTGTAGTCGAGGTGATGGGCCGCGACTCGGGCTGGATCGCCCTTCATAGCGGCATTGCCAGCGGCGCCGACATCATCCTGGTGCCGGAGAAGCCCTTTGACCTGGTAGAAGTGGCGGAGACGTTGAAGCAAAGCCGGCAGCAAGGGAAGCTATTTGGCATCGTAGTAGTCGCCGAGGGCGCCAAAGTTGCGGGCGGAGCGGTTGATCTGGGCGCGGCAAAAGACGAGTTCGGGCACGTTCGCCTGGGCGGCATTGGGAACCTTCTGGCCCAGGAGATCGAGAAGCGCGCGGGGCTGGAGACGCGCTCGGTGATCCTTGGCCATATCCAGCGTGGAGGCACTCCAACGGCCTTCGACCGCATGCTGGCGACACGCTACGGCGTGGGCGCGATTGATATGGTCCATCGCGGAGAGTTCGGCCGCCTGGCCGCCCTGCGTGGTCAGGAGATCGTTTCCGTTCTCCTGCAAGAAGCCCTGCAGGAAAACCGGAAGGTGCCGCCAGAGCTGCTGGCGATGGCTGATAGCCTGCAAGAGAAGCATGGGAAGGCAGTACTCAGTAATCGGTAGTTACTATTCAATCCGCGGTTCTTAGTCATCAGTCCTCAGGAAAATCCAAGTGTTCCCCGAGGAACAATTTTGTTTGTTGCCAATTGTCCGCTCTCGGTTCGCAGGAATGAAGTGATGTCACTTGGGTGGCATCACTTGTATGCCAAGTATTAACTGCCCACCCCCCTAGCAAGTAGGCTCTGCGCGCCCTCGATCCTCATTTGACCCACATAAACACAGGCGAGAATCGATGTCAGGCGGGAGCCTTGCTGGAATCTGAAAGCTCACATGGCAAAGGCCGGATGGCTGCTTCCCTGACGATAGTGGTCAAAGGTCAAAGTGTGTGATCTGTCAGTAAATCTGTAAACAGTGGTGATAACGGGTGACAGCCTGGACGTGGGGCAAGCGGACGATCTCAATCCGTCAGGTCAGTAAATTTTCAAGGAACGCAGGCTTATGGCAAGACCGCCATTGCCCCGGCATCCTGGAATGCCAACATAATGATGATCGCTGTTCTTTGGGAATTGGTGATTTGATATCACAATAAGATTTTTGGCGCAGCGCCAGTCGAGTGAGCACGGACTTCGAAAGAAAAAACGGGCAGAGATAAAAATGCGGAACCGCTACCCGAATGGGTAGCAGTTCCGCAAAGGTTGTTCTGACTGGCCGGAGGGCCAGAGGTCAGTAGTGGAGTTTAAAGCCGAACTGGACCTGGCGGCCTGGGTTCGACGAACTGATAGTTCCAAAGGTTGCGCCCTGGAAGAAGCTGGGCCTGCCCAAAATCGGAGTGTTGGTAACGTTGATGAACTGTGCCAAGAGTTCGACGTTGATTCTCTCGGTCACCGCAAAACGTTTTGCTACGTTGAGGTCGGCGGTTGTCAGGCCAGGTCCGCGGAACGAACCGATGCCGCAGGTTCCGAAAGTCCCTGACGTCCCAGCGATAGCGGATAGTGGATTCCAGAACTGCTTGCCGAATTGTCCACCGCCAAGGGATACAATTGCGCCGCTACCCGACTGGGAGACACCCAACGGGCAATTCGCACGCGGAGAGGCAGAACCTGTACCGGAGGAATCGGGGCCCAGTGGCGTAATGGCGAAGCCGGTGTGCAGAGTGAAGTCAGCCGCCGCGGTCCAGCCGCCGATGATGGCGTTGACAACGTCGCTTGCGCCGCCGCCAAACATCTTGCCTCTGCCAAACGGCATTTCGTATACCAAGTAGCCGTTAAACAGGTGCTTGGCATCAGCGATGCACAGACCATAGTCACCCTTGGGGTTATAGGAGTTCTGGTAGAAGAAGTTGAAGCCCGTCTGACTCGTAGTTCCGGGAAGCGCCTCTTCGTCGCCGAAGGGACCGAAGTAGCCCAGGCTGTTATTCAGACACTTGGACCAGGTGTAGTTTGCCTTGAAATCCAAACCATGGAATGCGCGCTCTTCAAAGGTGGTTTGCAGAGCGTTATAGCGTTGGATAGCGCTGGAGTCGTTAAAGCGAATCGTTGGAGAGTTACCGGCGCCGCAGCAGTTGATGAGAGGCTGGGCAAAGGGTCCGGGTAGCGGCGCGCCGCCGCTCGGGTTCAGTCTCTTCTGGTTGAAGATGAAGATGTTGGACATGTGATCGATCTTGTTGCCGACGTATCCAACCTGGAACGAGGTATGGCTGCCGAACTGGTGCTGGATGCTGAAGTTCCACTGCTGATCAACTGCCGGCCGGAGCCTGGTGTTGGTAAGGTGCAGCGTGGCGCCTTGAATACAAAGGGGTGAAAGAGCCTGTAGTGCCGCCACGTTGCAGCCCGCTGCCGGGAAGTTACTGAACCC
>QIAW01000244.1 GCA_003225655.1 Acidobacteriota bacterium | reverse complement strand
ACTAGAATTTTCGCGCCGTAATCCGTTCTACGCCCATGTACGGTTGCAGTGCCGCAGGAATGAGCACGCTGCCGTCGGCCTGCTGATAGTTTTCGACGATGGCCAGCCAGGTACGCCCAATCGCCAGCCCGCTGCCGTTGAGGGTATGCACGAATTCGGATTTCTTGCCTCCCTCCGGCCGCCAGCGGATGTTTGCCCGCCGCGCCTGGAAGGCCTCAAAGTTCGAGCACGAAGAAATCTCGCGGAACAGTTGCTGTCCCGGCAGCCAGACTTCAAGGTCATAGGTCTTGGCCGATGACGGACTCATGTCACCGGTGCACAGCGCCATCACCCGGTAGTGCAATCCCAATTTCTGTAAGACGGTTTCCGCATTGTTGGTCAGTTTTTCCAGCTCGTCGTAAGAAGTCTCAGGGCGCGTGAATTTCACCAGCTCAACCTTCTGGAACTGGTGCTGGCGGATAATGCCGCGCACATCCTTGCCATACGATCCGGCCTCGCTGCGGAAGCAGGGAGTATAAGCGGTCACGCTGAGGGGAAGCCGCGAGGCTTCAATCGTCTCATCACGATAGAGATTGGTCAGGGGAACTTCGGCGGTTGGCACCAGCCACAGGTCGGCGTTCTCGCACTTGAATAAATCGGCGGCGAACTTCGGTAATTGCCCGGTGCCGTACATGGAAGCCGAGTTCACCATGTAAGGGGGCAACACCTCCGTGTATCCGTGCTCGCGGGTGTGCAGGTCGAGCATGAAGTTGGCCAAGGCACGCTCCAGCTTGGCCCCCAGGTCCCAGTAGACGGCGAAGCGGGCGCCTGAGAGCTTGGCGGCGCGCTCCATATCCAGCACACCCAACTGCTCGCCCAGCTCCCAGTGCGGCTTGGGAGTGAAATCGAGTTTCGGTGGCGCCCCCCAGCGGCGCACCTCAGCATTTTGCTCCGCGCTGGTGCCCACCGGCACACTGGCGTGAGGAATATTGGGGATGCGCGCCATAATGTCGCGCAGCTCTTCTTCTTTTTGCGCCGCCTGCTTTTCCGCCTCATCGCCCTGCGCGCGCAGCTCCTTGGTTTCGGCCATAAGGACGCCCGCACCCGCGTCCTGCTTCTCTTTCTTGAGGCGCGCAATCTCCTCGGAGGCACGGTTGCGCTTCGCCTTCAGGGTCTCGGCCACGGTGATCAGGCGGCGGCGCTCGGTGTCGAGCACGCGGAAGTCTTTCAATACTTCAGCCGGGTCCATTCCCCGCTGGCGCAGCTTCTCTTCAATCAGAGGCAGGTTGTCACGCACAAATCCCAGATCGAGCATAAGAGATTTAATCTACCGGAAAGGAGCGTTTTTGGGAATCACCGCGAGGGCGCGGAGGAATCGTAGATTTATTTCACCACGGAGACGCGGAGACACGGAGGATTCAATTCTTTAGTATTCACGATGGTTTGGGAATGCCTTAGAATTGGGTGAACGGATAATGAGACAATAGCGCGAATCCGTTACAGCGCCCCTCACCTTTTTTGCTTCAAATAGATCTCTTTAGAACACAGGTACACCTTTGGACGAAATCCCAAACCCTTCCCTTCTGCCGCTGCCCGGCGATTTCCCGCCCGGCATGCCGCCGCCCCCTGCTCCTCCGCGTTACAACATCTTCACTGGCCCTCATGGTCTGCGCGCGGGATGGCGCGTGCTCATATTCATCGCGCCATTTCTTCCCTTCATCATTCTTCAGATCAAGGCAGCGTCCACTCACGGCAGCAGAAACGCGCTTTTGTTTACTCCTCAGTTAGTCATTGTTTCAGAGACCATCTCTCTCCTGCTCCTGTTCGGGCCGCTGTTCATCATCAGCCGGTTCGAAAAACGTTCCTTGGGCTCCTATGGCCTGCCTTTACGACGCGCTTTCAGGAGCACCTTCTGGATTGGAACAGTACTAGGCTTTTTCTCATTAACGGCGCTGTTGCTGGCCGTTCGCGGACTCCACGGCTTCTACTTCGGCCCCGTAGCACTTTCCGGCCGCACTTTGCTGCGCTACGCTCTGCTGTGGGCGTTGGCCTTTCTGATGGTGGGCATTTGGGAAGAATACTTCTTTCGCGGTTATCCGCAGTTCGTTCTCACACGCGGTATGGGCTTCTGGCCAGCAGCTATCATGACTTCACTGTTTTTTGGGCTCTTGCATGGAACCAACCCCGGAGAGTCTCCCGTCGGTCTTGCGGCCGTGTTCGCCGTGGGCCTATTTTTCTGTTTGACTCTGCGCCGCACTGGAGACCTGTGGTTCGCAGTCGGCTTCCACGCTGCGTGGGACTACGCCCAGACTTTCTTGTATGGCGTGCCGGATAGCGGGGCGCCGGCGGTGGGACATCTCTTCAACTCCCACTTTCAGGGACCAACTTGGCTCACCGGAGGCTCGGTGGGACCTGAAGCCAGCTTGCTGGTTTTTCCGGTTCTCGGACTGGCAGCGCTCGTTGTTGCCCGGCTATATCCACAAGCGAAGTATCCGGAGCCTGAAGCTGCAGTCGCACCTTCAAGCCCCAGTCCGGCTCCGGCTCTGAACTGATTCTTCAGCTCTACGGGCCGTCAGGATCGCCAATGATGATATGCGGATCGCCCAGCGTGCCGTCTTTCCACTTGATCTTGGTCTTGTATTCGCAGTTGTAGCGTGCAGCGATCGGACTGGCCAGACCCGAAGAAATCACTTCATGCCAGGGCTCGTTGCTGTCATCCTTAAATTCGTTTTCAAATGCCTGCTTGGGACAATTTGTATTCTGCTTGGGCCGCAGCTCGATGGCGATCACATGAAAGAGCGTGTTGCCGCCGCTATGCCAGAGAATGGTGTCGTGATTGCGGACCGAAATGTAAATCGGCACATCGGGACCCATGCTCGCCGTCCTCTCCGGCCTTAGCCGGGTCACATCGAAATAACAGATCTGCGCGTGCTTGCCTTTGTTGAGGATGGTGCAGCCTGCGCTTTCAGACATGGTGCCGAGCACCGGAAGCAGCGCAGCCGTCTTCTTCGTCGTCCCTGCAGCGCGCTTGCTACGCTTCGGGGTTGCGGGTTTTTGTGCGGTTGCGTCTTTGGTTGCGGGCTGTTGCGCCTGCGCAACACTTCCCAGCAGGAGTGTAAGCGCAAGCAAGACGAATGTGGCCAGAGTTTTTCTCACCGATCACCTGTTTTCTGCGGAAAACCCGGGGCAGACAAAGTTCTCCCTGGGTGTTGCCGCTATTTTGAGAAATTGAGTTGCCGTCATTTTCTATTCCCGGCAGCCGGCAATGCAAGAAAAAATTGCGCGGCAACGCATATACTTACGGTACGTGCCGCTTCAGCTCACAAAAACTGACCCGGAGAGATTCGCCCAAGCATGAGCGCCGATTCCACCACCACGAGAACGAAGACAAAAGTGAAGAAGATAATGCCCCAACCGGAAGCCGCTGCTGCTCCGGCGGCCGCACCTGCGACGGCGACCGTGAATCAGCCCGCTGCTCAGCCTGAAAGTCCGCTCCCAGCGGTCACGCAGGTGAACAAGTCGGCTGCCAGACCCAACCCAGCTCGCGGTCCCTTCCCCGACTTGAGCATCAGGTTCTCAGGCATCGAGCTCAAGAACCCGGTGATTGCCGCCAGCGGCACCTTTGGTTATGGCATTGAGTTTGAAGACATCGTCAGCCTGGAAAAGCTGGGCGGCTTCGTCAGCAAAGGCCTGTCGCGCGAAACCATGCCTGGGAATCCGCCGCCACGCATCTTTGAGACCGCAGCCGGCATGTTGAATTCCATCGGCCTGCAGAACATAGGCGCCCGCGCTTTTGTGGAAGAAAAGCTTCCCCTGCTGCGCAAGAAAAAAGACGTGGTGGTGATCTGCAACGTCTTCGGCTACACCCGCCAGGACTATGAAGCCGTGATTCGCATCCTCAACGAAGGCGAGGGTATTGTCGCCTACGAATTGAATGTCTCCTGCCCCAACACCTCGCACGGCGGCATTACCTTTGGCAGCGACCCGGTGCTGCTGGAAGAAGTGGTTGTTTCCGCCAAGAATGCTGCCGGGCCTCGGCCCATCATCGTAAAGCTCTCGCCCAACGTGACCAGCATTCCCCGCATGGCGCACGCCGCGGAAAACGCCGGCGCCGATGCCATCTCGCTGGTCAACACTTTTGTGGCCATGGCCATTGATGCTGAAAGCCGCAAACCGCGCATCTCCAACATCATCGCCGGCCTCAGCGGCCCCGCCATCAAGCCCATCGCCCTGCGCATGGTCTATGAGGCGGCGCACGCGGTGGATATCCCCGTGATCGGACTGGGCGGCATCTCGACCGCCGAAGACGTGATTGAATTCATGCTCGCCGGCGCCGCCGCCGTTCAAGTTGGCACCGCCAATTACTGGGACCCCTGCGCCACGGAAAAAATCGTGGAAGGCGTGCGCGCCTGGTGCATCGAGCACCGCGTGGAGAGAATTACCGACCTGATCGGCGGGTTGGAAACCTAAGTGCAGTTTCAAGTTTTGAGCAGCAAAAGCATAAAACTGCTGAGACGCAGGGGGAAAGCGGAAGCCTGAAACTATCTTTCAGATTTTTTCAGAATGGCAATCTGCCCGGCGTGATACAGATTGTGCTGAATGAGCCCATGCACGGTCATATAGACGGTGTGGTCGCGGCCCGGGACTTTGTTCAGCAGATCGGCATCGGTGAGCACAGCAATTCTCTGCGCCAGCTTCTTGTGCCCGGTTTTGAGCCGTTCGATGGCCTCATCCCATGCCCCTTCGCTGATATCGTTCACCGGCGGCCAGTCCTGATCACCGTCTAGATCGACTGCCTCTCCATTGAGCCGCCTCAGAACCGCATCCTGCCATGCGGCAATATGCAGCACGATCTCCCAGATGCTATCCCATGCCACGCCCCACCTTCGAAAGCCTGTTTGTGCAGTTCTTGGATACGGACGACGGCGGGGTGAGAGTTCGACATAAGTTTCGCGTTTCAAGTTTCGAGTTCGAGCTGAAGAGTTCGGCGAACGACGAGTGCCGTTCAGTTCAGGGATTGAAGAAGCCCATTCAACATGCGATGTATTTCCGCGGAACATTCAATCAAGCTGGAAGTGCTTGCTTCATCCAGAGAAGCTAGTTTCTTGGCGATAGTAATCTGTGTTTGTAATTCAAGGAGCGAACCTCGGGCCTGGCCTGGAAACTGCTTGAACTCACCGCGCGTCAGACGCCCTTGCCCTTCAGCGATATTGCACGGAACCGAAACCGCCGAACGTCTGATTGCGATGTCAGCCCGTAAATTTCTTCCTTTGGAAATGATTTGGTATGTCTGTATACGTCTGCAACCGGATCAATAGCTTTTTGCCAGCCCTTCAGGTCGGCATATGAATGTCCCATTGATCCCTCCAGAACTTGAAACCTGAAACTCTAAACTTGAAACTGCTTTTAAACGTCGGAGCCCGGCTTGATGGGGATGCGCTCGCGGATCTCCTGGGGCAGGCGCTCATGCACGCGCCGCGCGCCCTCTTTGGCGGCGCCCAGCAGCATGACCGGCACGGGAGTGGCGATGGCCACGATGATCCACATCAGGCTGGAGAACAGAAAGCCGCCCAGGGCGATCACTTCGAGAATCACCACATGGCTGGGCGAGTAATGGCGCACCAGGCTGAAGGCAATCAGAAAAAGGCCGGCGGAAATGGTGGCGATGGTGATGAGTCCGAAGTCAATCACGCGATGCAGCACGCGCTTGGAACGGCAGTGCGGGCACTTGGCCAGATGTTCTTCGTAATCGCCGCGCATTTCCGGCACAATCCCGCTGATGTCATAGCGCCATCCCGCCAGGATGCGCCCCACTACGCGGTCAATGCATTTGTGCTTTCCCATGAAATCAATGGTCCTTGCAGTTCGGCTCCCGGGGATTTACAGGGTCACCGGTCCCAGAACCTGGGACTGTGAGGCCAGCAGCAGACGCTGTTGAAACAGGCTGGCGTGCCGGCCCAGCGCCTGCTCCGCCACCACCCGCGCTCTCTCGGGATGATTATTCTGCTCCGAGATATGCGCCAGGATTACGAACTCCGCTCCTCCATCATAATCGTTGCTGAAAAATTCTGCGAGAGCCTCGTTGGAAAGATGCCCCGTGCGCGAGGCGATGCGCTGCTTCACCGACCAGGGATAAGGCCCCACGCGCAACATTTCCACGTCGTGGTTTGATTCGATCATCAGTACATCACAGCCAACGATGTGCTGTTTCACGTTGGCTGACATGTATCCCAGGTCGGTGACGATGCCGATCTTCACCCCCTCTATCTTGAAGGTAAAGCCCACAGGGTCGGCGGCATCGTGCGGAATGGTAAAAGGCATGATGGCTACGTCGCCAATCTGGAAGCTGCGGCCTGCCTGGAAAAACTGCCGCCGCTCCAGATCACGCGCCTCTTCTCCGGCGCGTTTGGCCTCGTGCTTGATCAGGCGAAACCACGCATTGTGCGTGGGCCCGGTGATGTAGACCGGCACTTTGAGCTTGCGCGACAGTACACCGAGTCCGCTGATGTGGTCGGAATGTTCATGCGTGACCACGATTGCGCTCAGTGACTCAGGCTCTTCTCCCGCCTGCCGCATGCGATTGAGGATTTCCCGGCAGGAAAGACCGGCATCCACCAGGATGCGCGTGGTCGAAGAGGAGAGCACTGCGCTATTACCCTTGCTGCCGCTCGCCAGTACGGTGACACGGACCATTGCACGCAGAATAGCGGGAATTAGCGTTCTAGGGTAGTAACAGATTGGTTAACAGCACAGGTCAGACTGATCTTCAAAAAGCGTGGAGCTGGTGGCAAAGTTCGGTTGACGATTTTCGAAGTATGAATTGTGGATTTACGATTTGTGATTTACGAATTACGGTTTGCGAGTAGACAGGAAGAAAGATAATTTTTCTTTGAGAATTTTCAAAAAAATTAAAACAGCGCTACTTCAAAAAAATCGTCAATCGTAATTCGTAAATCGAACTTCTTACTTCGCACTTCTTACTTCGTACTTCGTCAGTATCGGTAGAATCCTCTTCCGCTCTTTCGCCCCAGCCATCCGGCATCCACCATCTTGATGAGCAGAGGACACGGACGATACTTGGGATCACCGAGACCCGAGTGCAGCACGCGCATGATGTCCAGACAAACGTCGAGGCCGATAAAATCGGCCAGCGTCAGGGGGCCCATGGGATGCGCCATACCCAGCTTGAAGACTTCATCCACCGCCTCAGCCGTGGCCACACCCTCCATGACCGCGTAGATAGCTTCATTGATCAGCGGCATGAGCACGCGATTGGAGACAAAACCGGGCGCGTCGTTCACCTCCACCGGGGTCTTCTCCAGCTTTTCGGTCAGCGTCTTGATAGTGGCGAAGGTTTCATTCGATGTTGCCAGCCCACGGATCACCTCGACCAGCTTCATCACCGGCACGGGATTGAAGAAGTGCATCCCGATCACCTTATCGGGCCGCCGCGTTACTGCGGCGAGCTTGGTGATGGAGATGGAGGAAGTATTCGAGGCAAGAATTACATCCGGAGGACAGAGCTTCTGTGACTGCCTCCACCATGAGATCGCAGTTTGTAAGCGCAGAGCGTTCGGTCGTTGCCTGAACACGTTGCAATGCGGCGTCGCGCTCCTGTGCGCTGATCTTGTTCTTGGCCGCCTCGCGCTCCAGGTTCCTGGCAATCGTCTGCAAGGCGCGGTCGAGGAACTGCCGCTCGACATCGCACAAAACCACGTTGAAGCCGGCTTTGGCAAAGACGTGGGCAATGCCGTTGCCCATGGTGCCCGCGCCCAGAATGCCTACGATTTTGATTTCCATGGAGAAACTTTTTCCAAGTGCTGATTCTCACGAAAAGCGCGCATCTTGAATTTGCACTACCAAGAAAACTTTCAGATTCTAACAGAGCAATCGGACCTGTATGGGAGTGAGGCCAAAATTAGTTTTCTGAATGCGCGACGTAAGAATCGCCATGAAAACGAATGCGGAGTTTTTTGTTGTCGGGAAAAGTCACGAGGACAGATTCTACTTCATTGCCTACCAGCCCGTATTGAAAACGATAAACGCCTTCATCGGGCACTGCAGCTTTCAGGATGCGATTGCCATTATCGAATTCGGCGGCAAAGATTGTGGTCTTATAATGGCGCTTATCTGCCACCGAAACGTTAAAAGAATGGCCGTCACCTGCATGTTCATAGGTGGTCACAAATCCCTTGCTTGCGGTAGCCTTGGACAGGTACCCAACATCATCGTATTCGTAGAGCATCTTATTTCCGCTTTGATCTTGAATCGCAGAAATCCTCGATCTAGCGTCGTAACTCAAGGCCAGAGAAGTATTCTGGCTTGCCAAGGATGTGAGTGATCGAG
>QIAW01000246.1 GCA_003225655.1 Acidobacteriota bacterium | reverse complement strand
TCCTGCTCCTGTGCAGCGACGATGCCAAGCTCATTCACGGCGCAGCCATACCGGTCTATGGAAATAGCTGAGGAACCAGGTAGTGGGCTTCAACTCAAAGCTATCTCATAAATAGTCTTTTGAAAGGACACGGCTTTAAGCCGTGCCAGAAAGCTTCGAGGGATGCCGGCGTCATTTTTTTGCAACCACATCAATTTCGCTGAAAAAGGTGTTGCCCCACGCATCGTCAGATTCCGTGGGAACAGCGTCGAAGAGCAAGTAGCGAAATTTGCCCAGGCTGCCGCTGGCATCGGTGATACTCACGCCGTATTGGCCACCACTGTCGCCCTGCTTAGGGCGGGTATCCACGGAGGCAATCAGCTTCCAGCCGCAGCTCGTGGGATCGGTCTTGGCATCCGGCTCGAGGTTGAACTTGGCAGTTGTCCCGTCACTCGCGAACAAAGCATAGATCTGCGGTCCACGCGTATCCGGATGCCAGGAATAGGAGTTCACCTGGGCAATTTCAATCGCGGTACCCAGGTCCATGAGAAAACGGCCGCCATCTGAGCCGGCGTTGAAAAAGAAGTTGGCTGCAGGCTGGTCTTGTTCTGCGGGCAGCAACCCGTCAGTGAGCACGCTCAGGTCGGCGCCGTTGTCGTCCTTTGCGCCGACCACGAGCTTCAGCTTTGCTTGAGTAGCCGCATTGTCCTTCACCGGCGAAGGCACATTCTTGAACTTGAAATCGGGAGTGGCATTGGGGCCGGTGTTGTGGTCAACCGTGACTTTCACCTGGGCCTGCGCCGTCAATGCTACGCTCAGCAATACAATAAGAATGGTTTTTTTGCTGTTCATTCTGTGTATCATACATTCCTCACTGGCCGCGCGACAGCCAAAAGGAGATGATCCATGGTCAACCGCAGAGACTTTCTGACATCGCTCGCAGCTTTCAGCGCAGTCGCACCTTTAGGCATGCCCGAAATGGCACACGCTTTTTCTGTGCCGCCCGCGTGCCTCGTTGACGGACCGGCGCCGCCGCTGCCCGATCGAAATCTTTACATGCAAAATGAAGATGCCTTTTGGGCCGCCCTGCGCAATCAGTTTCTGATTCCTAAAGACGAAGTATTTCTCAATAATGGCACCGTGGGTTCGAGTCCTTACCCGGTGCTGAAGGGAGTTTTTGACAGCTACCTGGATACCGAGCGAATGGCGCAGGATGATCCCGAGCAGTATCCCATTTGGGGATACGAGGCTTACGCATCGTATCGCGACGCGCTGGCACAGTTCATCGGCGCTACGCGCGACCAGATCGCGATGACCCGCAACGCCACCGAGAGCAACAATTACATTGCCAACGGCCTGGAGTTGAAACCAGGCGACGAGGTGCTGATGAGCGACCAGGAGCATCCGGGCGGTGAGCAGCCGTGGAACCTGCGCGCCAAACGCTACGGAATCGTGGTCAAGAAATTTGAGGTTCCCAAGCCCCCGAAGAACGCCGCTGAAATTCTGAATCGGATCAATGACGCGATTACGCCGCGGACGCGCATCATCTTTGTCAGCCACATTACCACCGTGACCGGAGTGGTTTTACCGGTTAAGGAAATTGCGGCGCTGGCGCGCTCCAAAGGCATCATCTCAGCCCTGGATGGAGCGCACGTCACCGGAATGATGCGCCTCAACGTGAACGATATTGGCTGCGATCTCTATACCTCGTCACCACACAAGTGGCTGCAAGCTCCCAAGGGCAGCGGCTTTCTCTATCTGCGCGACGAGGCAATCATGAACAAGTTGTGGAATACCATCGCCACCCACGGATGGGACGAGCCCAACCTGAAAGCAGAGCGCTTCCAGCACATTGGCTCTTCCAACGTTCCTATGCTGGCGGGCTTGCAAGCGGCCATCGATTTTGCCAACTGGATCGGCATGGAGCGAATCGAAAAACGGCACCACGAACTCGCCGACTACATTTACGCTGAGATGATCAAGCGCGGAGCGGAATCATGGACTTCGCCTGACCCGGCGCTCCGCTGCGCCATTGTGACCGTGAACGTCGCCCCGGCCAAGATGCCCGATCTTGAATACTGGATGTGGAAGCAGCACAAAATCCGCATTCGCGGCGGCGCTCCTCACAAGATCAGGCTGTCAACTCCGTACTACCTGCAGAAGGGTGATATCCAGCGCTTTCTGCAGAAATTTGATTCCTACAAACAGGCGTGAACACTGGGTTGCGAAAAGCGTGAAACAGCTCAGGTCGGAGCCCAAGCTAGCTCTTCATCAACAGACCTACAATCGCCGCGGACATCAGGTTAGCCATGGTTCCGGCGAGCATGGCGCGAAAGCCGAGTTTCGCCAGTTGCTCCCGTTTGTTGGGTGCCAGGGCCCCGATGCCACCGATCTGAATACCGATGGAGCTGAAGTTAGCGAATCCGCAGAGCGCAAAGGTCGCGATGGTGAATGAGCGCGGATCGAGCGTGGTCTTCTGCGCGCCCTGCAGCGTATACGCATACAGCTCATTGATCACCATGCGCGAACCCAGCAGGTTTCCAATCGCGCCGCAATCTTTCCAGGGAACCCCTATTAGCCAGGCCACGGGCGCGAAGACAAAGCCCAGCACCTTTTGAATGCTTTCCGGGAAATAACTGAAGTGGTTGTGAATGCCGCCCATGATTCCGTTGAGCAGCGCAATCAGCGCGATAAAAGAAATCAGCATGATGGCTACGTTGAAGGCCAATTGTCCGCCGTCAATAGTGCCACGGGCAATGGCCGCCAGAAGGTTCGAGTCCTTGTGCAGTTCGTCTTTTGCGATCTGCAGGGTGCCGGCGGTCTTGGGCTGCTCTGTTTCCGGCACCAGCATCTTTGAAACCAGGATGGTTCCGGGCGCGGTCATGATAACGGCCGCGAGCAGGTGCCGGGCTTCGATTCCGTAAAGAATGTAGGCTGCCATGATTCCGCCGGAGACGTGGGCCATGCCTGCGGTCATGATGGTCATCAGCTCCGACTGGGTGCACTCGGGCAGCAGCGGGCGAATGGTCAGCGGCGCT
>QIAW01000243.1:2829-6816 GCA_003225655.1 Acidobacteriota bacterium | reverse complement strand
GTAGTGGTGCCGTTCGTGGCTCCAGCAGTACCGGTTGTGTTGCCAATGCCAATTAGTGGAGAGGTCGCGCCGGCAGTAGTTCCCATCTGGGTGGCTGCCTGGGGCGAGGATGGAGTTACAAAAACTCCGGGCTGAGTCGTCGCAGCGACCGTGCCAATTGTAGTTCCGGTGGTGCCGGTTGTGGTGGCGCCCGCTGTGATTGCCGTCGCACCCGTTGTAACTCCTGTGGATGTGCCCGCTCCGGTTGTGGTCAGAGAAGCGATACCACCGCTCCGCTGGCCTGCGCCGGCTCTTCCAGCACTCAGGCCGGCTCCCTGGGCTGCCGCGGCAGCTCCCGCTTGGCCGGCTCCGACTCCAGCGCTTGCACTTCCGCCCGCAACCTGAGCTCCCAGCACTTCAGTCGCCACCAGGAGAATCAAAGCTAGGAGTAATATGCGTTTCATTTTGCACCTCCTAAAAATTGGGAATTTCTGCCTAGTCCGAATTCGCGTGTTGATAAATTGTGGGATGGAAATCTCAAAGAGGAGGATGTCATTGGTGCTCTCGATTTGAGAACTGCCGGTGCCCGGTGCGCGGCATATACAGGACCATGCGAGTTCCGTTGTCTGGCCACACGCTTTACGAGCTGAATGCTTTCCACGCCACTCCGCGTAACTCGATTGCATCCATCCGAGCGGGAGGTATCTGTATGGAACACGAAGGCAAGATTGGCTCGGCTTTCTGGGCGCTGCGCCTGGGGTTGGGCGCCACCGCATTTTTAGCCGGCGCGGACAAGTTCACGAACCTGCTTACGGACTGGAAGAAATATATGGCCCCGGAGGCGAGGGAAAAGATCCCCCTCAACAAGAGCAATTTCATGCGGGCCGTGGGAGTGATTGAGATGCTGGTGGGGCTGGGGATTTTGAGCCCGCGCACGCGGCTCTCAAGTTATGCCGCTTCCGCATGGCTGCTGGCCATTGCCGCCAACCTCTGGCTCAACGAGGATTATGACGTTGCCGTGCGCGACGTCAACATGGCGCTCGCCGCTTTCGCGCTGGGCCAGCTTAGCGCTGCCCGCGAAAAGGAAATGGAAGAAGAAGAGCTGGTAGAGCAGCGGCTGGACGCGGCTTAAATAACGGCGAGACGCCGGCGCTACGTTGCTCTAGCTCTCTCCGTTCTTCTTCTGCTGGGAGTTGAATTTGTTGGCGCGCTCAAACTCGTCGCGCAAACCGGGCGTGCGCAGGTTCTCGCGGATATAGGCCAGGCGCTGCTCCAGTTGCTCGAGCGCCTGCTCAATATTTTCCGTGTTGGTGTGGGCAATGTCGCGCCACATGGAATAAGGGCTGGAGGAGATGCGCGTCATCTCGCGCAGGGCTCTGCCGCCAATGCCATGCAGCTGGGGATCGTCGCCGAACTCTTCTTCGAGCGTTGCCGTGATCAGCTCGCAAAGCTCGTGCACCTTGCCGGTAAGCGCGCCGTCTTCGTTCTGAGCTTTGTTTTGACCTTGCTTTTGGTCCTGGTCAGAAACCAGGAACCAAACTGCGTTCACGAACAGCGTGGGATCGGCAAATTCGACTCCGCTGTTCTCTTTGCCGGCCATGGGATGTCCGCCGAGAAAACGTTGCCCGGCCTGCTGGCCAAACACCGCCCGGGCCCGCGACATGATTTCAGCTTTGGTGCTGCCAGTATCAGAAAGCAGCGCGTCGGGGGGAAGCAGCGGCCCCAGCCGCTCGATCAGATCGACGATTGCGCCCACGGGCGCCGCCAGCAGCACTAGGTCGCTGCCGGAGATCGCCTCTTCCGGAGACAGCACAGCGCGATCGACCACCCCCTTAGCCAGGGCGGTTTGCAAGACGGGCTCGCGGTCACAGCCGACGATGGCGCCCTTGTAGCCGTGCTTTTTGAGAGCAAGCGCAAAGGAGCCGCCAATCAGTCCCACGCCGATGATGGTGATCTGGCGAAACATTTTTAAGCTTAAGAAATTGTACTAGGCGATGCTGCGTCCCACGGCTGGGGCGATCATGCGCAGCTCCTGCATCAGCCTGGTGAACTGTTCGGGATAGAGCGATTGCGCGCCATCAGAGAGGGCTTTATCCGGGCAGTGATGCACTTCGATGAGCAGCGCGTCGGCGCCTGCGGCCACCGCGGCCCGGCCCATGGGAGGCACTTTGTCGCGGCGTCCGGTGCCGTGCGAAGGGTCGGCGGTCATGGGCAGGTGCGAAAGTTTCTTGATGATGGGAATAGCGGATATATCCATCGTGTTACGGGTGTAGGTTTCAAAGGTGCGGATGCCGCGCTCGCACAGGATCACCTCATAATTGCCGCCCGCCATGATGTACTCTGCCGAGAGCAGCAGCTCTTCGAACGTCGCTGCAATGCCGCGCTTCAGCAGCACCGGCTTGCGCACCTTGCCCAGCTCGCGCAGCAGGTTGAAGTTCTGCATGTTGCGCGCGCCGACCTGGAAAATGTCGATGTAAGGCATCATGAGCTGGATCTGCGAGATCTCCATGACCTCGCTGATGACCAGTAGCTTGAATTTGTCGCCTGCTTCGCGCAGGATCTCCAGTCCCTGCTGGCCCATGCCCTGGAACGAATAAGGAGATGAGCGCGGCTTGAAGGCGCCGCCGCGCAGCACGCGCGCTCCGGCAGTGGCCACCTGCTCGGCCACCGTGAAGAGCTGCTCGCGCGATTCCACCGAGCACGGCCCGGCCATGATGACAATCTCGTTGCCGCCGACTCGCAGGCCGTTGGGGAATTTGATGACCGTGCCGTCAGGCTTGAAGCTGCGACCCGAGAGCTTGTAAGGCGCGCTGATGCGGTGCACCTCGCCCACCCCGCTGAGCACCTCGATATCGCGGACGTCGAAATCGGCCCGGGCGCCCACCGCACCCAAGACCGTCTGCCGCGCCCCCGTGCTGCGGTGCACCTCGAAGCCCATCTCCACCAGGCGAGCGATCACCTGCTGAATCTGCTCTTCGCTTGCGGATTCCTGCATGGCAACAATCATAAGAAGAAGTTCTCGGTTCTCAGTTCTCGGTTCTCAGTTCGGTGGCCCATAGTCCGTGATCTTTAATTCGCCGCTTTGAAGTAGGCCTTTCTTGGCAGAGTTGCACAATTACCCGATTACGCAATTACCCAATTCCTCAATCGTTCACTTCAATATCGAATTCAGTCTCGCCTTTGGGCGCAGCCGCCTTGGGCTGAATTTCTTCTTTCTGCAGCGCGCGCATGACGTCAATAATGCGCTCAAAAATGTGCTGCAATTCGTGATGGGGCAGCGGCCCACGATTGAGGGCGCGCACATTCTCAAAAACCTTCTTTTCCCGCTCCGGCTCGTAGATGGGTATCTGGGTATTGCGCTTGAGACGGCCAATTTCCTGGGCCGCGCTCGCACGCTGGTTCAACAGCTCGACCATCTGGCGGTCAAGCTCGTCAATTTTCTTTCGCCAATCTGCGATATCCATGGGTTTATCCAAAGGAACGGAGTTCAGGAATGGGACAACCAGCCCTTCCAGTGCTCAACATTCAATAAACGCAAAGTATGTATTGTAAGCTGAAACCCTTTTCGGCGCACGCTCGCCGGAGAGTTTGAGTGCTTCTCACTTGGTTAAATGCTGCGGGCTGAGCGCTGACTGCTTCTGTTGCGCTGAGTGTTTTTTCAATCCGCGAATGAACTCACCGACGGCCTGCGCGGCGCGGCCGCTCGCAGCATTTTTTTCAATGGTCTGCACAATCGCGCTGCCTACAACGACGCCATCGGCGAATTTTCCCGCAGCTTGGAATTGTTCAGAATTCGAGATGCCAAAGCCCACCGCGACCGGCAGCTTCGTGAACTTTTTTATCCTCCGGACCAGTAGGCCCGCGTCTTCGGCCAGCTTTTGCTGGGTCCCGGTAACTCCGGTACGCGACACCGCGTAGACAAAGCCGCGCGAGGCAGCGGCGATGGCCTTCAGGCGGGCGTCGGTGCTGGTGGGCGCAGCCAAAAAAATGGTGGCCAGATCGCGCTTG
>QIAW01000243.1:0-2785 GCA_003225655.1 Acidobacteriota bacterium | reverse complement strand
CGTAACGCAACACAGGATTGTAGTAGGAAAAAATAACCAGCCCCGCACGGCCTTCTGCTTTTCTGACTTCACCGGCAAGACGCAGGACATCGCTCAATGTCGTCCGGTTGGCCAGAGCGCGCTCGCTGGCGCGCTGGATCACAGGACCATCGGCCACGGGATCAGAGAACGGCACGCCTAATTCGACGACGTCGGCCCCGGCCGCAATGGCGGAAAGAATAATGTCTTTGCTGGCAGCGAGATTAGGGTCGCCGCAGGTGGCGTAGGCTACCAGAAACGGTTTGGATGTCAGGTTAAGAGGCATTTACGATTTACGATTTACGATTTTTTGAAACTCGTAATTGGCAGATCTTGCGTCCTCAATGACCCAATGGCTCAATGTTTCAATTCTTTTTGCAGAATCCCCATGTCCTTATCTCCGCGCCCAGAGACGTTGACAATCGCGATCTCTGACTTTTTCATTTTAGGAATACGGCGAAGGCACTCAGCGATGGCGTGCGATGATTCGAGCGCCGGAATGATTCCTTCTATGCGCGCCAGCAACTGGCAGGCAGCGAGCGCTTCCTGGTCATTGGCGGAAACATATTCCGCCCGCCCAATATCGTGCAGCCAGGAGTGTTCGGGGCCGACGCCGGGGTAGTCCAATCCAGCAGAAACCGAGTGTGTGCCGGCGATTTGGCCGGCTTCATCCTGCAGGAGATAGGAAAACGTTCCCTGCAGAACTCCGGGCGAGCCGCCATCGAAACGGGCGGCGTGTTCGCCCAGCTTCTTGCCCCGACCGCCGGCTTCCACGCCGATGAGCTCCACTTTCTTGTCGCCGAGGAAGGCGTGGAAAATACCCATGGCATTGGAGCCGCCGCCGACGCAGGCAATGATGGCCTTGGGCAGCTTCTTTTCAAATTTCAGGATCTGCGCACGCGCCTCGTTGCCGATGACGGTGTGAAAGTCGCGAACCATCAGCGGATACGGATGCGCCCCCAAAACGCTGCCCAACAGATAATGCGTAGTCCGCACGTTGGTGACCCAATCGCGCATGGCTTCGTTAATCGCGTCTTTCAGAAGACGTTCAGCTCCTGGCGCTGCATGTCTTCGGTTCCCATGTAGACCACGCATTCCAGGCCCAGCAGAGCGCAGACCGTAGCGGTTGCCACGCCATGCTGGCCGGCGCCGGTTTCTGCGATGATGCGCTTCTTGCCCATGCGGACCGCCAACAGCGCCTGGCCCAGGGCGTTGTTGATCTTGTGCGCGCCGGTGTGCAACAGGTCTTCACGCTTCAGGTAAACTTTGGCGCCGCCCAGCTTCTGCGTAAGCCTTTTGGCAAAGAAGAGCGGTGTGGGACGTCCGGCGTAGTTCCGCCGCAGATCATCGAGTTCCTGCTGAAAGCTGCGATCGCCGCGTGCCTTGGTGTAGGCGCGCTCCAGCTCTTCGAGCGCGGCCATCAGGGTCTCGGGAACGTAGCTGCCGCCATAAGGTCCAAAGCGGCCATGGGCCGCAGCGCTGGAGGTCGCCTTCAAACGTGTGCTGGTTGTAGCCATATTCAATACGGGAGCCATAATTCAGGGTTTCTCTTCTGCCGCCCTGATAGCGGCGATGAATTTTTTTAGTTTGCCGGCATCTTTCCTGCCTGGCCGCGATTCCACTCCTGAGACCACATCGACACCCCAGGGCTGGAAGAGCCGAATGGCCTCGCCGACATTTTCCGGCGTCAGACCTCCGGCGATGATCCAGTGCAAGTTTACCCCGCTGTGCGCGATTGCCGCTTTGGCGGCCTGCCAGTCGAAGACCCGGCCGGTACCGCCGCGTTGGCTAACCGAGCCAGAATCGAGAAGCACGCTATCCACAAAATCCGAACCGTTCAGCCTGCGCAGAGATTCCTGGATGGCATCATTCGCGTTTACAGTCTTCGTGATCCGCAGCGATGGCAGGCTTTCCCGGAGTATGCGAAGCAGATCTGCATCCTCATCACCATGCAATTGTATGCGGGTTATTCCGGTCTGCTGCGCCACCAGGCAAACGTATTCCGCCGAGGGATCCACAAACACACCGGCTTTCTCAATTCTACTGGGAAGCTTCGCAATTATCTGCTGCGCCTGCTGTGGTTCAATTCGCCGCGGGCTTTCGGCAAAGATGAATCCCAGCGCATCGGCGCCGGCCTCCGCAGCCAGCAACGCATCTTCCAGGCTGGTGGTGCCGCAGATCTTGATCCAGGTCACGGCTTGCCCCGGGAGCGAGTTGGCGCCGCACTGCTAAGCGGTTGCGTGTTGACCTCAGAGAGCAGTTGGCGCAGCTTCTCTCCGGGCGAATCGGCGTACATGAGCGATTCGCCGATCAGGAAGGCGTGGTAGCCGGCATCGCGCAACTGGCGTAACCGGGCCGCCGTATGAATGCCGCTTTCCGCCACCCGCAAGACGTTGCGCGGCAATTTTTCCGCCAGGCGGAGCGGGGCCTCGGGATCCACGTGGAATGTGCGCAAATCACGGCTGTTTACCCCGATGATGTCGAAACCGATGCTCATGGCGCGCTCCAGCTCACGCTCATCATGAACCTCGCACAACACGTCAAGGGCGAGTTCGCGGGCCTTATTAAATAAGGACAACATTTCATTATCCCGCAATGCCGCCGCAATCAGCAGCACGGCATCGGCGCCGTGGGCACGCGCCTCGTGCAACTGCACCTCATGCACGATGAAATCTTTGCGCAAGCAGGGGATCCGGGTGGTTGTAGAGGCCTCTTGCAGATTGCCGAGCGACCCCTGGAAGTATTTCTCGTCGGTAAGAACGGAAAG
>QIAW01000242.1 GCA_003225655.1 Acidobacteriota bacterium | reverse complement strand
AGCAAATCAGCCTCGACCTTTGCCGCGAGCTGCAGCAACTGGAGCCCTTCGGCCAGGGGAACCGTGAGCCGCTTCTGGCCGTTCGCAACGTGCTTCTGCAGCAGCCTCCCAGACTGTTGAAAGAAAAGCACCTGAAACTGCGCGTAAGCGCCGGCAACGGCCGGAATCAAGGCTACGATGCCCTGGGCTGGCGCATGGCTGAACGCACACAGAGCGAGGGGCTTATTGCCGGCGAGCGCCTGGATCTGGCCTTCACTCTGGAAGAGAACCAGCATCCTGACTTCGGCGGCCCGCAGATGATCCTGCGCGATTTCACCAAACTCGAAGCCGCCGTCGCCGCGTCAACTTGAGCCAATGTTCCTCCTTGGAGTTAAGAGCTGAGAGCTTGGAGCTACATTTCCCTAG
>QIAW01000241.1:3264-4037 GCA_003225655.1 Acidobacteriota bacterium | reverse complement strand
CATGCCCGAATATCTCCGCGTAATGTGGTCTGATCTGGCAGAGACTGCGCGCTCCCGCGAATTCCAGGCGGCAACCCGCGCCCTTGAAGAGTATACCTACTCGCAGGTCCTGGGTGGCGAGTGGCGCATGAATGACCAGCACAAGGCCCTCGCCGGGCAGGGTTTTTCCAACACCGATATGGAAATGCTGGCGGGGGTGGTTTCAACCTTTGCCAAAGCCACGCCGCAGATGGCGTTGTTCAGCCGGCTGATGCAGCTCGGTTATTCCGGCGGGCAGCGGGGAAAAGTTTCTGAGGGCAAGCAGGCCTCGGCGCTCTCCCGCATGATCAGCCTGCATATCCCCAATGAGCGTGAGGTCGGATTGCGAGGTTGGCTGATCTATTCCGACATCAAGAAGACTACCGGCTCCAGGCATGTCTTCAGCCTCTTCCGCCTGCTCTCGCCCTATCCCGGTTATCTTGCCTCGGTGTGGTTCGATGCCAAGCGCCTCTTTCAGGAGCGCTCGTTTCTGCGCGCGCGTGATGAGATCATGGCCCGAACTCGCGCCTTGCTGACCGGGCTCCCCGTGGGCGATCATCGCCACATGGCGCGAAACATTTCCCCCAGCCAGTGGAGCGACATTGAAGAATCCGTGGATGGCTTTGTGCGGCTCATGCCCCAGTTCGTCCTCTTCAACGCCGTGTGGCAGCGTTCATTCGCGAAAATGGGAACAATTCCGCGAGCGGCGTAAAAAAAGCACTTAGCGTTTAGTTATTCGAGTTGGTATAACGCTG
>QIAW01000241.1:0-3222 GCA_003225655.1 Acidobacteriota bacterium | reverse complement strand
GGCTGAATAGCGAGTGCCGGTTTGGCTAAATGCCAATTGCTAATGCTAATTGCCTTTTATCCCGGCGGCCAACTCAATGGCCTTCCACCCAGCAGATGCAAGTGCAGATGGAAAACAGTCTGGCCAGCACCCGGGCCGACGTTGTAGACCGTGCGATATCCATTCTCGATGTTGCGCTGGCGCGCGATTTTGGCGGCGACGAGCTGGCAGTAGCCGATGAGCTCGGCGTCTTCCGGCTTGGCTTCCTTCAGGTCCACGACATGCCGCTTGGGAACGATGAGGACATGAGTCGGCGCCTGCGGGTTGATATCCTCGAAGGCAAAGGTGTGCTCGTCTTCGTAGACCTTCTTGCTGGGTATTTTGCCCTCAACGATTTTGCAGAACAGGCAGTCACTCATGGCAGCCTCTCGCTTTCTCTCCAGCGGCGGAGAATTAAAGTGGAAATGATTATACGAGGGAAACAAGCACTCAGCAGTCAAACAAGCACTCAGCATTCAGCACTGAGCATTCGGCACTCAGCATTCAGCATTCAGCCATTCAAGTTTGTATGAGCCCGCAATGGGAGCCCCCCCAGATTTTTAGGGGCTGAGTGCGGACTGCTGAATGCTTCTTCTCAATCGATGCGCACCAGAAAAATTCCGCCTTCGGGAGTCGTGTTCTCCTGTGCTAATTCCTGGGCGCGTTTCTTATCATCGTTGAGCACGCGAACGCGTACCCACCAGTCGTGGCGCGGGCCCTTGAAGTCCAGAACTTTCGCGGTGTGATAGCGGCGCTCCAGTTTGTCTTTCATCTGGGTTGCGGTGTCCTCATCGCCGAAGGCGCCAATCTGGACGGCCCAGCGCCCGCCCTGGCCGATGCTCGCGGGCGATTGCAGCACTTCTACCTTTACCTTCGCCACTCCCTGGCGATACAGGCTGATGCGCTTGGCGGCCTCCATGGAAAGGTCAATGATGCGGTCGGCTACGAATGGTCCGCGGTCGGTGATGCGTACTCGCACCGATTCGCCGGTCGCCACGTTGGTCACTCGCGCAATGGAGTTCAGCGGCAAGGTGAGGTGAGCGGCCGTGAGCCGGTGCATATCATAGATCTCACCGTTGGCAGCTTTGCGTTTGTGGTAGTCGGGGCCGTACCAGCTCGCAGTGCCGGTCTGCGTAAAAAGAGACTGGGCGTTGGCCGGCACCGAAGGTTCAACCGCGGCGGACGGGTTGGAATCGTCAACCGTAGAGCCGGAAGCAGCGGCAGTAGAAGCAGAAGCGCCTGCGGAAGAAGCCGGGATGGAAGGCGCTGGCGGCACCGCGACCCGCGCGGGCCGTTTCTCGCCGCAACCGGCCACGAGAAGCGCAATCGCAGCCAGGGCAAGGGCCTGGGGCAACGCGGCTGATTTCGATAGTAGTCCCACGTTCCTGTAAGATGCGGAAACGAAAAGCAGAGCAGCTCGATATTATGTTCGTTCCCGCCCGCCGGTCAATTGAGCAATCAGATTCCCCAAATCGAAACCAGCGCTTGCTGGCCGGGGTTACTCCAACGCAGTCAATTAATTCAATGTTAATGGCCGGCGTGAGTAATCCGGCGTGGCTGATTGCTGCATCTCACTCATTGTTAAATATTGTAAAAACCCGCTTTTTCATATGCGGCGTGACTATCGGGGAAGTACGCTTTGGTCTATTAGTATTGGTTACTCCCGAACCAATCGAATGAAGAACGTCCTTATGCCTATGATGCGGATTTCTATCGCGTTCGGGATAAGTGCTCTGGTGTCGCTGGGATGTTTTGCCCAGGCGCCTGCCTCATCTCAACAGCCCGCCTGCCCACCCGAGGCAGTGTGCACTCCTTACATCGGCGGTTCTGATGTCAATCTGTCGAGCGCGCCCTCAACGGAAGCATTCCGCCCACCGGCTCCAGCAAACAGGGCTGTGGCAAATCGGTGCCAGGTTCCGCTTGCGAAACCGGCACAGCCCGAAGTTTCTTTTCCTGCCTGCAACGTTCGCGGTAACCGGCAAGGCAGCCTCAGGGTTGCAGCCCTGAGGCTGCCTGTGCTTCCTGGAGACGCCGCCAGTGGCTCGCCCGCCGGCGACTCGAATACCGCTGAAGCCTCATTGCCCGACGCGGCCAGCAGCACGCGCATTGCCCTTATTCAAAGCGATGCTCCCTCCGGTCGCGGCGATCGCATGCCCATTGCCGTCTATCCCATCCGGTTTCCCTACACAGCGAGAGAGAAGTTCGGCCTCTTTGTGCGCGATATTTACGATCCTTTCAATTTTATGGCCGAAGGGTTCAATGCTTTATGGGAGCAGTCGCAGGGAGTGCCGCATGAATATGGCGGCGGCGGGCCGGGCTACGGCAGAAGGCTCGGCGCCATGGTGGGCACAGATATTGTCGGCGAATTCACCGGGACCTTTCTGTTTCCTTCTATCTTTCACACCGACCCGCGCTACTTCCGCATGGCGCGCGGTTCGCTGAAGCGCCGCTTCTTTTATGCCGTCACCCGTCAGTTGATCACCAAGAGCGATTCCGGGGATGACACCTTCAACACCGCGAAATTTCTCTCCGGACTCGCGACCACCGCGGTTTCGAACAGCTACTATCCGAAGCGCGACCGCAGCTTTCCCGGCATCGTGCAGCATACCTTGGTCAACATGGGATTCGACGCGCTCAACGATGCTTTCCGCGAATTCTGGCCCGACGTTGCGCATGGGCTGCACATTCCCGCATTCGTAATTCGCCGCACCGCCGATCCTACATTCGTAGATCCTATGGACCCGAGGCCCATGCCCATGACTCAACCGGACGCCCAGCCATCGACCCAAGCCCCGGCGGACAAGGACAATAAGAATCCAGCATCCGCGAACCCGAGTCTCCCGAAAAATTTGCAGTAGCAGCGATCCGCACGCTAGAATCGCGGCGATGTCTCAAAATCCCCGCGTCATTCACATTCTTGTGCCGGCGATGATCAGCCTGCTCCTGGCTGGCTGTACCAAGTGGCCGGAAAAACCTACCGCATGGTCCAATGCCACGGGCGCCGAGCAGTTAGAGCGCCTCTTTTGGCAGGATGTAAAAGACAAGAACTGGTCTGAAGTTGAAATGCATCTGGACGGCGCGTATGTCTACCAATCCTCCGGCGCTTTGCGCGACCGCGACGCCACCCTCGAGCACCTGAAGAAGCTGGAAATCAGCGACTACGCCCTCGGCGACGTCGAAGTCCACACCGGCGGATTGTCCCCT
>QIAW01000239.1:4246-9886 GCA_003225655.1 Acidobacteriota bacterium | reverse complement strand
GGACACACCTATTATCATGTGCGTTCGCGCTCGCCGGAATCGCTGGAAGAGTTCTATTACACCTTTGCCGATGGATACATGATCGTGGGACCGTCGCGTGCGGTCCTGATCCAGGCTATCGCCACGCGGCAGAGCAGCGCTACGCTGGCGCGCTCTTCGCAATTCCTGGCTCTGCTCCCCCAGAATTCCCAGGCCAATGTCTCGGCGCTTTATTACGAGAACCTGGCGCCGTTGCTGGATTCGGTTTCGGGGCTTACGCCCGGTCAAGTTGAATCTTTGCGCGAACTGGCCGCCAATTCCAAGCCCACGATGGCCGTGGCCTACGGCCAGGAGTCACAGATTGAGTTCGTAACCAACAGCAAATTTCCCGGACTTGATCCCAGTACATTCGCGCTTACCCGCTTGCTGAATCTGGCGGCCAAAGGAGCGGCCAAGGGAACTCAGTAGAGGAAAACGACGTATCTAATCTCAACGATGCTTCCAATTATCGAGTTCGATGGCCTTACCGTAAGCCTGGGCGGGCGTGAAATTCTCCACGGTCTGAGTGGAGCGCTCAGAGGCAAGGCCATTGGCTTGTTAGGTCCCAACGGTGCCGGTAAAAGCACCTTCATCAACACGCTGCTTGGTTTTCACAAACCCAGCAAGGGCACTGTGCGGGTGCATGGCCGCGATGTTTGCAACGAAGCCATGGCAGTACGCCGCACGATCGGCTACATGCCGGAGAATGAGGCTTTCATTGCCGGCATGAGCGGTGTGCGCTTTGTCCGCTATATGGCTGAGCTCGCCGGATTGCCTCCCGAAGAGGCGCTGGAGCGGACCCACGAAGCTTTCTTTTATGTTGGGCTGGGCGAGGCCCGCTATCGCAAGCTGGGTACATATTCGCTAGGCATGAAGCAGTTGGCCAAGCTGGCGCAGGCCATTGCGCATGGTCCGAACCTGCTGCTTCTGGATGAACCCACCAACGGCCTCGATCCGCCTGCGCGCCTGCGCATGCTGCAGCTCATCCGCGAGATCCGCGATACGCCGGGAATGAACCTGGTTCTCTCTTCACACCTGCTGCATGACGTAGAAGAGTGCTGCGACGAAGTCTTGATCCTGAACGATGGCTGCATCGCGGCGCTGTGCAACCTGGAGGAAGAGCGCAAGGCGAACCGCAAATTCCTCGAACTCGAGACCACCGGTGATGAAAACGCCTTTGCCGAAGCCGCCGAGCGCATGGGATGTGAATGCGCCCTCTTCAGCCGTGGACGCATGAAGATTGTTTTGCCGCACGAGATTGAGCTCCGGCAAATCTACCAGTTGGCGTCGGAAAAAGGTGTGCAGATCCGCCGCATGAACCACCGCCGCGATTCGCTGGAAGATATTTTCCTGCGAGCCATGGAAGAACCCATGACGGCTCGCAGTGCGCAGGCAAGATGATTGGTAGAGATGATTGGTAGAGACGATTGGTCAAGATGATTGGTAGAGACGTAGCTTGCTACGTCTCCGAGTGGGAGGCACATGGCATTATGGACGCACTGCATAGGTTATGTTTTATTGCGGCGCCCGGTCGTAGCCCCGGCCTCTTTTGAGTTGAGTAGTAAATTATTTACGCAGGATTAAAAAGGGACAACCCCAATGGCGGTCTACAAACGAACTTATCGCCGTTATGACGGCCCGCTTACGCCGCAATGGTCGCGGTTCCTGGTACTGACGCGGTACTCACTCTACACGCTCTTCGATTCGCGCCCATTTACCGCTTTCGTCGTGCTTTCGGCGATACCGCTGTTGCTTTCCGGCGTATTAATTTATCTGAGTCACAGCCCCATGGCGCGCACTCTGCTGCAGTTGCCCGGGCCAATCATCAAAATTGATCCCAAATTCTTTCGCCAGGTTCTGCTGAATCAAGGCTGGCTGGCATTTCTCATGACAGCCTGGGCGGGACCTGGGCTGGTGGCTCCTGACCTTGCTAACCAGGCCTTGCCTTTGTATCTGTCGCGCCCGTTTTCACGCGCCGAATACGTGCTGGGAAAGATGGGCGTGCTCTTCCTCCTGCTCTCAGCTATTACGTGGCTTCCTGTGCTGCTGCTCTTTGGATTACAAGCCGGCCTGGAGGCCGGTTGGTTTAAAGAAAACTACTGGATCATGGGATCTATTTTCCTCGCAGGCATGCTATGGATCAGCGTAATTTCTCTTCTGTCGCTGGCGATTTCCGCCTGGGTGCGCTGGCGCATGGTAGCCAGCGCATTTCTGTTTGGCATCTTCTTTGTGGGCGCGGCTTTCGCCAACATGATCAACGGCATCCTGAACACAAGCTGGGGACACCTGCTGAATTTAGGTCACCTGATCTTCGGCGTGATTTGGCCGAAGCTGTTCCGTGTCGCGGTCGATGCCGCGGGAGCAAATCCTCACGCAAGACGTCCGCACCTGCCGCCGGGCATGGTTGCCCTTGCACCGCTGCCAATTCCACTCTGGCAGGCCTGCATGGTTGTTGTTGTCGCCTGTGCAGTATGCCTGCTGCTTTTGAATCGCCGCCTGCGGGCACGCGAGGTTGTGCGGGGATGAGCGGCCAGGCGCAAAATCGAATCGTCTTCGAAAATGTCTCTAAGTTCTACGGCGAGGTTCTGGGCGTGAACCGGGTGAACCTTTTGTTGTCAGCCGGAGTCACAAGCCTGGTGGGGCCCAACGGCTCGGGAAAGACCACGCTCATGAACCTCATGACCGGACTCATCAGGCCAACCAACGGCGCCATCAGCGTTCTGGGCATCGCTCCTTCGGAGCCGGAGAAGCTTGCCCGGGTTGTCGGCTATTGCACACAATTTGATTCCTTTCCCCCGAGCGTTACCGGGCGTGAATTTATCCAAGACTGGCTGCGCTTGCACGGCTTCAACCATCAAGAAACCAGCCGCCTTGCGGAAGACGCTCTGGCGCGCGTGGAATTGACCGAAGCCGCCGGCCGCAAGATTGCCGGATACAGCAAGGGCATGCGCCAGCGTATCCGGTTGGCGCAAGCTATTAGCCATCACCCAACGGTTCTTATTCTCGATGAACCATTGAATGGCCTCGATCCCAAAGCCCGCGCAGCTTCCATGGCGTTGTTTGAGGCTCTGGGCAAAGAGGGCATGCACGTCGTGATCTCGAGTCACATTCTGCATGAGGTGGACCGGATCTCCGACGAGGTTGTGCTCATCAGCAGCGGATACATCGTAGCCGAAGGCAAGATTCCCGATGTCCGCACCGAAGTCAAGGAGCATCCCATGCAGATTCTGGTCCGCTGCTCCCAGCCCGGCATGCTGGCCTCGCGTGTCTTTGCCCAGAACCACGTGGTAGAAGCCAAACTGCAAAACGACGGCAGAGGCATCTTGATTCGCACGACCAATGCCGATGAGTTCTATTCATTGCTGAACCGGCTGATCGTCGAAGATGGCATGCAGATTGAAACCGTGGCTCCCGCCGATGACGATGTGAACTCGGTATACCAATATTTGATCGGTTCCGATGGAGAGCGCATATGAATCAAGCCGGTACTGGCGCGCATATGTGGATCACCAGCCAGCCGTGGCGGCTCTGGGGCCACCAGATAATGGCCATTGTGCGCCAGGAACTCAAACACAATTTCTTCACCCGGCGAGGAACCTGGATTTACCTTCTGGCGTTCGGTCCGGTGGTGGTATTTGCGATTGACGCCATCCAAACCCCGGGCTGCGCACCTTGCAGCCTGGATGAGGATACCTCCCTATTCGCCGCCACCTTCCAGCTTTATTACATGCGCTTTGGAATATTCTTCGGCGTCATGGGAATCTTCGCCTGGTTGTTTCGCGGACAGGTGGTGCAGCGCACGCTCCACTACGCGTTTCTCGCCCCACTGCGTCGCGAGCTGCTGGTAATCGGCAAGTTTCTTGCAGGAGCCCTGATGGCCATCGTGTTGTTTGGCGCCGGCGTGTTGCTCTCGTTCTCGCTGGTGTACTGGCACTTCGCGGCCCGTGGGTATGACTATGTTTTCCACGGACCGGGCCTGCACCAGTTGGCGGTGTATCTGGGCGTAACCGCACTGGCTTGCATCGGTTATGGAGCAATTTTCCTTACACTTACCATCATCTTCAAGAACCCCATTATTCCCGGAATTGCGATGCTGGGGTGGGAAACTTTTAGCGGCATCTTCCCCGCCATGCTGCAAAGATTGAGTGTCTCCTTCTACCTGAAGCACCTGTCTCCAGTGAGCGCACCCTCCGATGGCATATTGGCCCTGCTGACCGTGGTCACCGAACCCGTTGCCGTCTGGGCGGCCGTGCTCGGACTCCTGCTGCTGGCAGCGGCCGCACTGGCGCTCGCCTGTGCTCGCATCCGCACATTGGAGATCAGCTACAGCAGCGAACAGTAATGGGATCTTTATAGATGGCGCCACTGCTGATGATCCCCGATTTACGATTCATGTGAGGGCTGCTAGGCATGAACCTGGCCCTTTCTATATAAATCGCAATCATAAATCGCAATCTAAGAAATGTTCCTGAGTACCGCCGCGTCTAAGTTGCTGATCAATCTGCGTTTATCTGCGTCCATCTGCGGCGAAAAACCTTTGCTTGGGGGCTGCAGAGCTTGCAGAGCTGCATTGTGATATCAAAACGTTGCTTCCCCAGAAACTGCAGCCCATCCTTAGGCCAGAGGTGTTGTCCCTCGCCATAACCAAAAAAGCCAAGAAACAGGGGTTTCCCTTGACTCGGGGTTTGATTTTTTGGGCGGTGTATTAAATCGCAGCGCACTTGTCAGAGGATCAACATCTTGCTTCCAACGTGTGCAACTCAATTCGAGACAAAGCTCTCCCACAAAATATTGAAACGGTCGACAAAACTAGGTTTCATGCCGCAAGATCGTACCGATGGTGCAATCCGCCAAGGCGGGGTCGAGAAGTAACCCGACCGTCTTGAGTCGGGATCCCTGTCGGTCGGCCACCCGGAGTTTCCTTGTTCAGCCCCAGGTGCGTCCGGTCTTCATGATGGTAGTAGCGGACATATTCTGAGAGAAGACGTTTTAGATGCTTCTCGTTTAAGGCGATCATATGATCCAACAAATCTCGTCGGCAGCTTCCCACCCAGCGCTCAGCAACTCCGTTCTGCCACGGACTTCGGAAGGAGGTTCTGACCGACTCCAGGCCAACCGATTTCACACCGGCAAATACTTCGAAGCCAAATTTGGCATCGCGATCATGGATCAAGTATTTATGGTCAACCTCATAGGGAAAGGCTTCCCGTAGTTGCTGTCCGATCCAAAGGCTGGTCGGATGTTGGGTCACCCCGAAGTGCAAAATACGGCGGCGAGCATGTCCGATGATGAAAAAGCAATACAGCACGCCGAACGTAAGGGTTGGAACCGTGAAAAAGTCCATCGCAGCAATGGCCTCGCGGTGATTGTGGAGAAATGCCTTCCAGCGCTCTGCTGGTTCTGGATCTTTCGGGGCTCGCTGCACCCAGCGCGAAACCGTTCGCTTCGAGAGCTTGAATCCCAGCTTCAACAGTTCCCCATGAATGCGCGGCGCTCCCCAGGTGGGATTTTCCATCACCATCTGGAAGATCAAATCGCGGACTTGGTGGGAAATCCTCTTCCCGCCACAGACCCGCTTTCCCACTCTGCAGAGCAGGGTCCAGTACAGCCGGAATCCGGCCT
>QIAW01000239.1:0-4225 GCA_003225655.1 Acidobacteriota bacterium | reverse complement strand
GACCAGAATCGGCGGGCCGCCACCCAGAAGAGCTTATCGAACAGGTTGAATCTTGGTTTGGGGTGCTTGCGTTTCAAAACCGCGAGTTGCTGGCGAAGAACGAGATTCTCCAGCAGGAGACTTCGGTGGGTATGAAAAAGGCGAAGAATTACTCCAAACAACAGCCCGAGGAGGTCGAACATAGTGGCCAAGTTATAGCAGATCGCATTCTTGCCTACCTCCGGAAGTTGTTGATTTCAAAGCCGGATGGAATTGTGGCGAATGACAAGCGCCGATTGGGCCGGTTCTGCCGACTGTACCGGTTTTTAAGTCCTTTACCGTCAATAATCGGCGGTTTTTCCGCTTCCATGGCATGGAAGAGGTCATGCACCTTTCGTTCTAGGCCTCGAAGGAACTCAAAACTATCATCTCTTCCCTTTCGCTTTTTGCATCGCCGTTTGGCGCTCCATCCAAGCGTCCAATACGGTTTTCTTGAACTTCCACCGATTCCCCAATTTGAAAGCCGGTATGCAGTTCTCAGAATCGTACATTCATCACTTCGGGTTCTTCGGCCATTGGCATTTCTTGCTCCCGTAGATGCTCGGTCGAAATTCTACAGGAGTCGAGTTCCTGGCCTATACGATGGCAGCCACGAGCTTTGGCTGGGATGCAAGAAAATCACCCGTTATCAACCCGTGTTGCACGTACTTACAAGTACTTAGGCAGCCCTCCGGGACCTTGTAAGTTGTTGAAAGTACTTGAAAGTTCCGTTCTGAAAAGGCTGGCGTCGGCGGTTCGATTCCGTCCCTGGCCACCCTACTCGCATCCAGTTAAGGTCCCTGATCGTTAACCGGCCCAAATTAACCGCCACAGGGACAACGAGACTCGAACTCGCGATCCTCTGCCGTGACGGCAAACGCCCGCTAATTACAAGGTTCGAGTTCATCTGCACATATGCACGGCAAAGCTGCGCATGATGGAATCAATACTGATCACCACACGCACTTGACATCTTTGCGGACAACCAAGCTTGCCAGGCCTGCCAATATCCCGGAACCGAATGTGCGCGCGATTGCCAATCTTTAAGATTAGACTTAAGGATAGAATTCCCCGATTTTGCACTGTTCCATATGCAGTACGGAATTGTATGGAAGCAGAACGAAGTCGGAGTGGCAAAATGCATTCCAGCACCATTTACGCCCAAAATGTTCTATCCAGTGTTCTGTACTGAATGGCCTCAGCCAGATGCGCGCTCTGTATCTCAGCCGTGCCTTCCAAGTCGGCAATCGTGCGCGCCACTTTGAGGATGCGGTCATGGGCGCGGGCGCTGAGCCCCTGTTTCTGCATGGCGCGCTCCAGCAGCCGTTCGCTGTCACCTGACAGTTCACAATAGGTCCTGATCTGCTGTGCACCCATTTGCGCGTTGGAGTAGATGCGCTCACCGGCACCGGCAAAGCGCTTGAGCTGCACATCGCGGGCGCGGATGACCCTCTCAAGTATCTGTTCCGAAGACTCGGGCGTGCTGCCCGTGCGCAGTTCCTTGTAGTTCACCGCGGGAACATCAATATGGATATCAATGCGGTCGAGCAGCGGCCCGGAAATTTTTGAGATATATCGCTGGATCATGGGCTGCGAGCAATGGCAATCGCGCGACTTGTCGTTGAAGAATCCGCATGGACACGGATTCATCGCTGCCGCCAGCATGAAGCGCGCGGGAAAGGTGAGTGACATGGAGGCGCGCGCGATGCAGACACTAGCATCTTCCAGCGGCTGGCGCATGACCTCTAGAACATTGCCCGGACGCGGCACAATGCCCCCACCGATCAGTCCAGCATCTGAGATCGTGTGGTGCGGCGAGCGAAAAGGACGCACCCCCACCAGCCCTGCGCCCGCCTCCAGCACACCGGCGACGCTGTGAATCTTCGTGGTCTCGAGGGCCTCTTCAAAGGTAAACGGTGGCAGAATGGTAGGCACACGCTTGGCTAGCATGGTTTTGCCCGACCCCGGCGGCCCGATCATGAGGATGTTGTGTCCGCCGGCGCAGGCTACCTCGAGAGCGCGTTTCGCGGTCTGCTGTCCGCGGACATCTTTGAAATCCACCCCAAAGTGCTGCGCCTGCTTCAGTACCGCTGCGGGATCGCTGGCCAGGGGAGCAATGCCGTTGCTGTTGTTCAGGAAATGCACCACTTGCATGAGCGACTTCACCGGATAGACGTTCACGCCCGCTACCACCGCCGCTTCATGGGCATTGGCCTCAGGCACGACCAGGTTACGGATCTTGCGGTGGCGGGCGGCCATGGCAATCGGCAATGCTCCACGCGATGCCGCCATCCAGCGACAGCTCGCCCACTAGCACATATTCGCCCAGCTCTTTCTTGATCAGTCCGCCGTAGGCGCCGATGATGCCCAGCGCCATCGGCAGGTCAAATCCTGAGCCTTCTTTCTTGATATCGGCAGGCGCAAGGTTGATGGTGATATGCGTCGGTGGCACGTCGTAACCGCAGTTTTTCAGCGCCGCGCGGACCCGCTCCCGGCTCTCGCGCACCGCCGCGTCGGGCAAGCCTACAGTATGAAACCTGTCCTCGGTGGTCCTGATGCCGGAAACGTCTACCTCAACCTCAATAATATTGGCGTCAATGCCATAAACCGCCGCGCTGAGCGTCTTGAAGAGCATAAGGGAACTAGGTTAAGAGGATAACAACGGCTGGATTAAGAGCACAACCGGCGTCAGATTGTGGAGTATAACGGCAGCCAGAGAAAAAGAAAACGGCCTCAGAATATGAAGGCTGCATTGAATCAGGACTGGCTAAGCGGCTCGTCCGATCGGCTCTCTCAACCGATCGGACGAACCACCGAACGGCGCTGCTTTTACGCGCAACGCAGCGCCGAAACTACAGGCAGATGTCCCAACAGCCGGACTTGGATTCCAGCCAATCGGCAACAAGCTGCCTGTTGTCGCCATCACACCCTTGTGGATGCACAGGCCGCGGGCGTTAAGGCGACCCCGTGCCCCGTCAAGACAAAAGCGCCCTGGCTGAGAGCCGATCCTCTCGCCCGACGCCTCGTCAATCTCGCGAGTCACGGCAAAGCGGTTGAACGCGGTGGTGGGAAGGAACAACCGCTCGTTGCTGGGGGGATGCAGACTATGCTGATCACTGTCACTGGAGCGCAGATGCATAACCTCTGACTGCTCTCGCCAGCTTAAAGAAAAAGCAGAGTTCAACTGTCACAGCTTTATCAACTGCTTGTAAAAAATCTGTCACCATTTGATCTCTGCCCGAAATTTCTCGCGGCTCGTGCTTGAAGAGCAGTCCGGTTCGCAGTAGCATCGTTGAACTTTTTTGGTTTGCCGACAGGCTTGCCAGCGGCCGCGCCGGATTAAGCAAACCGGCCAGGAATCGTGGGAACGCCGCCTCACCGAGTACCGAGTACTTATCTCTCGATTGCCATGGCCACCGAGTTGCCGCCGCCGAGGCACAGAGCAGCGATACCTTTGCGGCCATCGCGGCGAATCAGCTCATAGAGCAACGTCACCAGGACTCGCGCGCCACTGGCGCCAATCGGATGCCCTATCGCTACCGCCCCGCCATTCACGTTGACTCTCGCCGGGTCGAGGCCGAGCTCTTTGACTACGGCCAGAGCTTGCACGGAGAATGCTTCGTTGAGTTCGTACAGGTCAACGTCGTCAGCTTTCCATCCTGTCTTCTGCCAAATCTTACGGACGCCTGATACCGGGGCCATCATCACCCACGCGGGATCAACGCCGCTCGTCGCCTGGGCCACGATGCGAGCCATCGGCTCCGCGCCGAGCTGCTTGGCTCGCTTGTAGCTGGTCACAACCACCGCGGCGGCGCCATCGTTCACGCCCGGAGCGTTGCCCGCGGTAACCGTTCCATCTTTCTTAAACGCGGGCTTCAAGGCGCGCAATGCTTCAATAGTCGTGTCTTCGCGGACCGATTCGTCTTTATCAAACACAATCGGTGCCTCACTCTTCTTCTTTGCCGGCAACTCCACGGGAACAATCTGCGACTTGAAGCGACATTCTTTCCAGGCTGCAGCGGCTTTGTGGTGCGAGTTCAGCGCATATTCGTCCTGTTGCTCGCGTGTGATGCCGTACTTTTCCGCCACGTTCTCACCGGTCATGCCCATGTGGTAGTTGTTGTAAACGTCCCACAACCCGTCGTTGACCATCGAGTCCACGATCTGTGCATTGCCCAACCGGTATCCTTTGCGCGCCTGCGGCAGC
>QIAW01000236.1 GCA_003225655.1 Acidobacteriota bacterium | reverse complement strand
GCTCTGGGAATATTTTAGTGGGCTGGATTATTGCGAATTCTCGAATGCAGTAGTAGGAAAACCTGCCTCAGCCAATTTGTCTTCGCCATCAGGAATTCCCAGTTTTTAACAGTGTCATCGTGCAAAAAGTGCTTCGATGCGATTGCTCTGAGGCAAGCGGCCAAATTGCCGGCACACAACACGCGAGATTTCCGTCATCTCCACGTATAATCACTTTCGTTCATCCATCGGAAGGGCAAACTTGAGCGTGACTGCAACCGACTGGCAGCAATTCACTCCTATCATCCTTCCCGGACTATTTCTCTTAGGACTCATCTTTGGCAGTTTTTTGAATGTGTGCATCTACCGCATGCCGCAGGGCCTTTCCGTAGTGGCGCCCCGCTCGGCGTGCCCACAGTGCAAAACGCCGATTCGCGCCTACGACAATATTCCTGTGCTGAGCTGGATTCTGCTTCGTGGCCGCTGCCGCGACTGCAAGGCGCCAATCTCGCCGCGATACGCAGTCATTGAATTGCTGACCGCCTTGCTGTTTACCGCCAGTTTCCTTCGCTTCGGATTCACCCTCGAGGCCGCCAAAGCCTGCATGCTCTCTTTCCTGCTGATTGGACTGGTCTTTACAGATGCCGACTGCCATCTCTTGCCTGACGAACTCACGCTCAGTGGGCTGGTAATAGGACTGGCATTTTCTCTGTTTGTTCCTGTTGATAGCTTCTTCTCACAGATTTTGCCCATCTCCATTTGGCGCGGAGTTCCCTCTGAATTCTCCTGGCGTCTGGCTTCGTTGCTCGATTCGCTCATGGGAGCAGCCCTGGGCGCAGCCTTCATCTATGGAGCCGGATTTCTCTACCTGAAATGGAAGGGCATCGAGGGCATGGGCTTTGGCGATGTCAAGCTGATGGCCATGATTGGCGGCTTTTTCGGCATGCGCCTGACCATTATCGTCATTTTTGCCGCGGCCATGGTGGGGTCGATTTTTGGCCTGACTCTGATCCTTATCGTCTGGCGCAAGCGCCTGCGCCGTCGCTTACAGCGCGGCAAGGAGCCGGCCAGCGTGGCGCGGCGTCGCGCCTGGCAATCAGCCCGGCTGCTCTACCGCCAATACGAGATACCCTTCGGCTCGTTCCTGGGGAGCGTGGCCCTGCTGATGCTCTTCTACGGAGATGTTATCGTTCGCTGGTATATGAGACTCTATGGGGTTTCCTATTAGAGAAAAGTTGCCAGCCGCCCGTTGCCAGCTTGGGTACTTAGAATTCAATCGCCAAAAATGAGCCCCGGTGTGTGGAATGGGCTTAGCTGGCAGCCCTAAGGTACACTGGCCATCCGAACGGCATCCATTGACCCTCTGGTTTCCAGCAGAATTACGGATGAATTTATGCGATTTCGACGTTAGAATAGGGATTCTGGAATTAAAAGATTCCGCGGCTTGAGCTGCGGATTAGGTGAATTTTCATGAAACGCATCTTGCTGTTGCTTTGTTCAGTTTCCATGCTGTTGCTGGTGACGGCGCCAGCACTCTTCTCTCAGACCCAGGAGCAGCCCTTGGGAGATGTGTCGCGGCTGGCACGCCGCCAGAAACCTGCGCCTACCCCTGGCGAACGGGTTTACGACAACGATAATTTGCCGGGCAAGGGCGTGGTCAACACAGTTGGGGCCAGCGCCGATGATGTGGCCAAGCCTGCCGACCAGAACCAGGCGAACGGAGATCAGGCAAATTCTAACGACGCCAACAAAGACAAGACTGCCACTCCCTCGGACTAAGAGCACAAGAAAGCCACTGACCAGTGGTCGGGAAAAATCGCTCAACAAAAAGACGAAGTGTCGCGACTGGAACGTGAGCTCAATGTATTGCAGCGCGAGAGCCAGATCCATGCCGCCGTCAACTCCGCTGACATGGGCACGCGTCTGGGCAACAACGCCAAATATGCCGAGGAAGAGCGCCAGTACCAGGAACAGATTGCTGCCAAGCAAAAGGCGTTGGACGACGCCAAGCAAAAGCTCGCGGACATGCAGGAAGAGGCCCGCAAATCTGGGGTTCCCGCGTCTGCTCGCGAGTAACCTGCTCATTTTAGGACAAAGAGAACGCCTCTCGGCTGATGGTCACAATGCAGCCCGAGGCGTTTTTTCTTCCTGCATACGCGCACGCAAGGCGCGAATCTGCTTCATGTGATGGAGGCAGTGTATGCGGTGAAACTTCCGCCATTGCTTCAAGTTCAGCGGCCCCAATACGGGATGCACCAGAACCGTGGCCTTGGCTCCGAAGCGCTGCTCGCACTCGCTGATGGCCCGATCCATTTCAGACAGGTGCACCTGAATTTCGTTCACAGCACTCTGTGGATTCGCTTCGCGGGGCATGACCTGCTTGGGCGCCTTGCGTCCACGAGGAAAGTATCCCATTCCAACTAAAACCTGAACGGATAAGCGCTCCTTCCAGGTGGAGGGGCGAATCTTAGGCGCTTCGTTTTGCAGCACGCCGCGTATTCCCTTTGCCGTTCCCGAATAGGTCAACGAGAGATGCTCCAGAATCTGGGCGACGCACCACTTCCCCTCCTGGCGCCATGCCAGCTCTTCGGCATTCATGCCGGCTATCGCCCGTTCAATCGCCACCCGCACGGTTTCCGATTCAGAATGCATACAGTTTTGCTCGCATGATTTAATATACGTTTTAATACTTGATTAACATTTTACGCAGTCAAAGGCTAAGGTCCGCACAAATGACGAAAATATTTGCCGTGCTGTTGGTCGTGGTGTCGATGGCCGGAGTCGGCGCGCTCTCCGGCTGCTCTTCGGATAAAAGGCCCGGCAGCCCGAACGCTGCCGCTTCAGCGACACCAACTCCTACGCCCAAACCAACGGAGACCAAGACCGGACGCATCGCCTTCCAGAACATGTACATTCAGGCGCATGCATGGGCCCCAGATGCCCAGGGATTTGTGGAACAGTCGCAACCCACAAAAGAGATTACCGGCATTGACGGAAAATCTGCCGTATGGAGCGCGCGCTTTGGCTCACGCGCTCGAGGCCTGGCAAAAGCCTTTGCCTGGTCTGGCACCGATTCGCTCGATGCTCCGCCGCGCGGCATATCGCCCAGCTCCGAAGACAGTTTCAGCCCCAATAATCTTTCCACGCAGATTTTCGACGTAGGATTCCTGCGCAGCGACACCGACCAGGCCTTCAAGGTCGCGCAAGATCATGGCGGCAAGGCGCTGCTGGAAAAAGAGCCTGCCTTGCCTGTCAGCTATCGACTGGAGTGGAGCTCACGGGATAACACCGCTGTCTGGCACGTGATCTATGGCAAGTACAAATTGAGCGTTTCCGTTGATGCTACCACCGGCCAGTATCTGCATCTGGATAGGTAAAGGCATTCTCTTTGGCTGTCTAGCGGCACGGATAATGAGGCAGCGTAAAAACGTTATTCTGTGCGCTCCGCTATGCTACGCGCAAGCCTGCGGCAGCGAGGAGTTGTTAATTTTTCAGACTTAACGGCACGAGTAAACCGCTTTAGCGCGGAGATTCGGATGAATCTTTAGGCGAGTCTTTGGATTGGGGCTGGGATTGATTCTGCGACTGCGTCTGCAGCCGTTCCAAGGCCTTGTGCGAGTCAACCGCGTAGGGGCCATGCGGCAGGATTTTGAGATACGCCTGATAGTACTGCCGGGCCTCGCTGGGACGGTCGGTAAGCTCCAGAACCTGTGCCAGCCGGAAGGTGGCGACAGCATCATTTGGCTTATAGAGCAGAGCTTCGCGATAGCGTGATTCGGCCGCGGAGTAGTTTTTTCTGACCTTAAAGTAAAAATCGCCGACTTCAATGTTTTTCTCAGCCCGATGCGGATTCCACGGATGCAGTTCGGTGGTTCCGCTGAGATCCGCCGGGACCTCGCTATCAGGGTGCTCTTGTGCATCTCCGACCGGCGGACTTATATCGATAATCGTCGAGCGGCTTGAGCTCTCGTTAGGATTGGTAGCAGCAGGGTTCGCCGGAGGCACCTTGCCGGATGGCGTGGTTGCTTGCGGCTCCGTCTGCGGCTCAACTGCTTCTGTATCGGAGCGCGGAGGCGGGGGATTCTTTGCCGGCGCTTGCGCGCTCGGCTCCTGGGCAGCGGCGCCTACAGCCAGGGTCAGCGCCAGGACCAATACACTCCATAAATAACCGGCACGTAACATCCCCTCTATTTTAGAATAATTTCCTCATGACTGCCCACCCCCGCGAAGTAGAAATCAAGTTTTCCCTGGACAACCCGGCAGAACTCAAGCGCAAACTGCGTGCTGCTGGATTTCGCCTCGTTACCCCCCGCACCCACGAGATGAACACGCTCTACGACTTTGCCGCCCAGCCGCTGCGGCAACGCGGCGAACTGCTGCGCATCAGGAAGTACGGCAAGACATGGAAGCTGACACACAAAAGCAAGGGCAAAGTCGGGCGGCATAAGTCTCGAGTAGAAATAGAGACCGGCGTGGAGGATGGCGCCCGCCTGGCCGCCATCTTCTCCGCCCTGGGATTGCAGCCAATGTTTTCTTATGAAAAATTCCGCGCCGAGTGGAGCGACGGCTCAGGACACGTGGTCATCGATGAGACTCCGATTGGAAATTTTGCCGAAATTGAAGGCCCGCCGCGCTGGATTGAAAAGACCGCACGCACACTAGGCATCGAGCGGAACAAGTACATCACCGCTAACTATGCGTCGTTATTTGAGCTATGGAAGAGGAAGAGTGGCAGCAGCGCGAAAAATATGACGTTCCGCGAAGCTGGGAAGAAGCATTCAGCACTCAGCGCTCAGCATTCAGCCCCGAAGCGGTGAAGTCTTTTCCGCCGCAGATGGACGCGGATTCACGCGGATTTTCAAGATTCGAGAGGCTGGTTCGAAGCAGCATCGGCGGTTTGCGGATTTACGCTGCCACTCCACAACACTTTTTATATTTCTTTCCTGAGCCACAGGGACAGGGATCGTTGCGCCCGATCTTGTCTCCGCTGCGGCGCACCTGCTGCACCGGTTGCGCATCGCCGGCCCCGGCCATGCGCGCCTGTTCCAGCTCGCGGCGCTTCTTGCGGCGAAACTCCTGCTCAATATCGTCAATCGAGGTTGCGCGCTTGGCTGCTTCGCCACCGTTGCTGGCCGGAGCAACGCCCGGCCTCGCGGGCTCTTCCACCACCTGCATCAGATAGAGATAACGGACCGTGTCTTGAGTGGGTCGTGCTGGGCGTATCCGCGCAAGCCGATGCCCTCTTTCAGGTGGTCCATGTTCAGCAGGTGGTCTTTCCACTGCTGATCGACGATGCTGAGCATCAGCATACGCTCGTGATAGCGCATGGCCTGGGAGCCAAGCAGTTTTTCCTTGGCCTCGTAGCGTTCGCGTAATTTCCCAAAAATCGCGTCGCCCAACTCGGAGCGATTGAGCTGATCGAGGGGCACATTTTCTTTGGCCAGGTCGACCCCGAAGCGGGTAAAAATCTGCGTCTTTAGCCCATCCAGGTCCCACTCCTCGGCATGCTTCTGCTCGGGCGTATATTGGCCGAGCAAATCGCCCAGAATGGCCTCGACATAATCTTCAACGATGAGCTGCTTCTGGTCTACGCCTTCAAGCAACTGCCGCCGCAGGCCGTACACCGCCTCGCGCTGCTTGTTCATCACATCGTCGTATTCCAGGATGTGCTTGCGCGACTCGAAGTTCTGAGCTTCCACCGCTTTCTGCGCCGCCTCGATGCGGCGGCTGATCAACCGCGATTCGATGGGAATTCCTTCTTCCATGCCCAGCCGCCTCAGCAGGTTCGAAACCCACTCCTTGGCGAAGATGCGCATGAGATCGTCTTCGAGGGAAAGATAAAAGCGCGAAGAACCAGGGTCGCCCTGGCGGCCGGCGCGTCCACGTAACTGGTTATCAACGCGGCGTGACTCGTGGCGTTCCGTGCCCAGAATATGCAAGCCCCCGCGCTTGACCACTTCTTCGTGCTCGGAGTCGGTCACAGACTTGTGGCGGGCCAGAGTTTCGTTCCACTGCTCGGTCGCTACCGCGTACTCGTTGCCGGCGTAGTAGAAATACGTAATGCTGCCGTCTTTGACCCGGACTTCATCGCCGGGAAGCAGGCGGGCAATGCCTTTCTTCTGGCACTCCTGCTTGGCCATGAACTCGAAGTTGCCCCCGAGCAGAATGTCGGTACCGCGGCCCGCCATGTTGGTGGCAATGGTCATCGTGCCCAGGCGCCCGGCCTGGGCCACGATCTCAGCCTCTTTCTCGTGGAACTTGGCGTTCAAGACCACATGCTTGACACCTTTTTTCTTCAACAGGTCGGAGAGCCGTTCCGATTTTTCGATCGAGGTGGTACCCACCAGCACCGGCCGCCCTTCCGCATTCAATTTCTGGATCTCATCAGCGACCGCGTAGAATTTTTCTTTTTCCGTGCGATAGACCACATCGGCGTTCTCAACGCGCTTCATCGGCATGTTGGTAGGAATGACGACGACTTCGAGCCTGTAAATCTTGTCGAATTCGGCGGCTTCGGTCTCGGCGGTTCCCGTCATGCCCGCCAGCTTTTTGTACATGCGGAAGTAGTTTTGGAAGGTAATAGTGGCCAGCGTCTGGTTTTCGCGTTCGACCTTGACGCCTTCTTTGGCCTCAATCGCCTGGTGCAAACCGTCGGACCAGCGGCGTCCCGGCATCATGCGGCCGGTGAACTCGTCCACAATGATGACCTCGCCATCTTTCACCACATACTCGGTGTCGCGGCGGTAAAGCGCGTGTGCCTTGATGGCGGTCTCAACATGGTGTTTCAAATCCCAATTTTCCGGATCGGCAATGTTGCCGATGCCGAGCAGCTTTTCGACCTTCTCCCATCCTTCGTCGGTGACGGTGATGGTCCGGTGCTTCTCCTCCACGGTATAGTCCCCGGAGAGCAGACGCCCGCCTTCAAGCCGCTCGATCTCTTCTCCACGCTCCAGTTGGGGGATAATCCGGTCTACGCGCTGATACTTATCGGTGGATTCCTCGCTGGCCCCGCTGATAATCAGCGGTGTACGCGCTTCATCGATCAGGATGGAATCCACTTCGTCCACAATGCCGAAGTTGTGCCCGCGCTGCACGCAGTCTTTCAGGTCAAACTTCATGTTGTCGCGCAGATAATCGAAGCCGAATTCGTTGTTGGTGCCGTAGGTAACGTCGGCGGCATAGGCGCGGCGGCGCTCGTCGTCATCGAGATCGTGCACGATCACACCCACCGAAAGACCAAGGAAGGTATAAAGCCGGCCCATCCACTCCGAGTCGCGTTTGGCCAGGTAGTCATTGACAGTCACCACGTGCACGCCACGTCCGGAGAGTGCATTCACATATACCGGTAGGGTTGCGACCAGGGTTTTACCTTCACCGGTCTTCATTTCTGAAATCTTGCCCTGGTGCAGCACCATGCCGCCGATGAGCTGCACGTCGAAGTGCCGCATGTTCAGCACCCGCCGGCTGCCCTCACGCACAACCGCAAAGGCCTCAGGCAGCACCTCATCGAGCGCTTCCTGCAGCAGCCGTTTCTGCTCTTCGTCGAGTTGCTTGGGATTGGAAGGTTCTTTGGGATTTTCCGAATCCGGTTCCGGCTCCGGTTCCAAGGCCGCAAGTTTGGTCTGAATGCGTTGCTTGAATTCCTCGGTCTTGGCGCGCAACTGGTCGTTCGTGAGCTGCTGCATCTGGGGTTCAAGGGCGTTAATCTGCGCCACAATGGGCAGCAGCCGCTTTATTTCGCGCTCATTCTTAGTGCCAAAAACCGTGGCTAGAATCTTCGAGATCAAGTTTGAATGTCCCTCTACCGGACCGGCTTGGAGGAGAATCTCCCCTTAAAAGCCTAACATAGCCGCTCGCCCGCAGGATTAACCCTGCAAGAACGTGGCAGCTACACTTGAATGGATGCCGGCAAACAAATAGGGGTGCAAAATTGCACCCCTTGCAGGTTCGCGAATCTTGGCCGCCTAGGCCGCCTTGGAACGCCGCGTGCGCCGTCTGGCTGGCTGTTTCTCCTCTTCTTCCATGCCCGATTGTTCGGGTTTGATCTTTTTGCTGAACGTTTCCATTTTCTTCAGGGTCTGCTCTTCCTCGCGCAAGTTCTGCTTCAACAGTTGCGCGGCCTTGCGGTGCCCCATGTCGGTCGCCAGTTGTACCAGGGATTTGTAGGCGCAAATCTCGTAAGACTCCGACTTGCTGGCCGCGCCAATGTTGAAGACGTCCAGCAGATCCTCCGAAGGGGTCTCCTCCATAAATGCATGTGCCTCTTCGATCAGACCTTTAATTCCCTTGCACTCGGTCTGCTCGGGCGTTTCTTCCAGCTCTTCGAAGATCTGCCGCACGCGCTCTTCGTGCTTTTCCGTCTGCTGGCGGTGGGCGGCAAACGCCTTCTTCAGCTCAGGCCGGCTGGATTGCGCCTCCAGCTCTCCCAGGGCTTCAACCAGCCGCTGCTCTACGTCAAGCATCTCGTTCAGTTCATGGATAAAAAATTCATGTGCTGTCTGCATAACTGTTCCTCCATTTAACGACTTTAGAGGAGTAAGACCGGCGCTAAGATGGCTGGTAAAGGCAGCTTCTGGCTTCTAGCTGTTTCTGGGCATGGATAAATGCTGGCATCTTTCACGCCCAAGCACAGCTAGAAGCTAGTAGCTAGTAGCTGTTTTAACTACTTAGACCGGGGATGCGTCTGATCGTAGACTTGCATCATGTGCTTGACTGAGAGCTGCGTATAGCGCTGCGTGGTCGAGAGCCGCTCGTGCCCGAGCAGCTCTTGGATGGCCCGAAGGTCAGCCCCTTCTTCCAGCATGTGCGTGCCAAAAGCATGGCGCAGGGTGTGCGGATGGATATCCGGAGAGAGCCCGCCCGCCACGGCCAAGGTTTTCACAATCCGGCCCACGCTCCTGGTCGTGAGCCTGCTGCCTCTCAGGTTGATCAGCAGCGCTGAAGTGCTCTTCTTCTTTTCTGAGAGTAGCTTCTGCCGCTTCTTTTCTTCCCTTGCCGCGCACCAGAATGACCTCGTTGGAAAAATGGATATCACTCAGATTGATGCCCACCAGCTCGGAGTTACGCACGCCACATCCATAGAGCAGCTCAAAGATGAGGCGGTCGCGGGAGGGAAAGGCAGCGCTCTGTTCCACCTGTTCATTGGGCTGAAAGATGGCGTTCATCTCCTCGATTGTGGGCACGCGGGGTAACTTTTTTGGCAGCCGCGGAGTAGCCACCAGCGCCGCCGGATTGTGCTGTACATGCTTCTCCCGGCCCAGCCAGCGATACAGAGAACGTACCGCCGCCAGCGTGCGCGCCACTGATGGCTTGCTCAATCCACTCTCGTATAGATGTGAAAGAAATCCACGAATAGCAACGTGGTCTACCCCCTTCAGTTGGCCGGCATAATGCCCAGCGATGTACTCTTGGAATTTTGCAAGGTCTTTACCGTAGGCGGCAATCGTGTTGGGAGAGGCATTCCGCTGGCGCAAAGCCGCCAAAAATTCCGCCACTCGATGCTGCACGTTTTGCATGGCTTTTCTGGGAGTCATCTGGCTTTGCCCTGCGCCCGCGGATGGTGTTTACGATACTCTCCCTTGAGATGATCGAGGGCCACGTGGGTGTAAATCTGGGTCGTGGAAATGTCAGCATGTCCCAGGATGGTTTGCACCGTCCGCAGGTCCGCGCCCTGCTCCACCATGTGAGTAGCGCAGCTATGGCGCAGCATGTGCGGAGAGGCGTGACGTCCGGCATGGTTTGAGGCTCCGCCGACCATCTGCCAGATTCGCTGGCGTGTTAGACGGCGTGCGCGCGCAGCGATGAAAAGCAGACTCGACGTGCGTTGCCCGGCCAGTATTGGCCTTCCCGATTCCAGATAAGCTTTCAGCGCCTGCTGGGCCGGCACGCCCAGGGGCACAATCCGCTCTTTGTCTCCTTTGCCATGCACCAGAACGTATCCCATCTCCAGTTTCAGGTCGTCCAGTTGCACACTCGCAATCTCGGAAACGCGCAGTGCCCCGGCGTAGAGCATCTCAAGCATGGCCCGATTACGCAGCTCAAGTGCGGCTGAATTCTTGTTTTTTCGGAGCGCCGGCGCGGGCTGTGCGACAAGCATGGCATTCACCTCTTCGCGCGCCAGGGACTTGGGAAGCACCTTCCACTGTTTGGGCGTGTCAATATTCAGCGTCGGATCAGAGCTAATATGGCGGTCAAGCAGCAGGTAACGGTAGAACTGGCGAAGCGCGGAAAGCTTTCGGGCCACGGAGCGGCCATCGACCTGATTGGCAAAAAGCTGATCGAGAAAACCGCGAAGGTCCTCTCGTTGGGCTTTTAGCAAGCTGCTCTTTTCGCAAGCGAGAAATCCGGCAAACTGCTTAAGGTCGCGGCAATAGGCTTCTACCGTAAGCCGCGACAGCCCCTTTTCCACTTTCAGGTAATCAGTGAAACGGGCCAGCAAAACGGTTTCTGGGGAGCTGGGAATCACAGGCACATAGCTATTATCCGTTGCTGGAAGATGCGAAGAAATAGCAAACCGGATGCACGTCTACGGCAATCCTGACGCGGAATTCCCTGTAAAATTCCCTATAAAATTTACGTTCCCAAGAGCGCCGGAATAGGTTATATAAGTTAAGCACATTCCCCCTCAGCTCTGTCTCCATACGCTATGGATAGACGCCCTAATCCGCCCAACCTTCATGCTGCGGTCCAGACGGCGGAGAACGCCGAGTTCCTCAAGTCTGGGGAAATGCCTTCGGCTCCGGCCGGCTCTTCATCAGAGTCTTCCTCCTCAGCATCCGCTTCTTCAATATCCGCGTCAGGGGTGCCGCTGGAATCGGTGGATGATCTTCGCGAGCTGATCGAGAATGCCAATGACATGATCTACATCCAGGACCTGGAGGCAAACTTCACCTGGGTCAACCGCGCCGCACTCCAGCTCACAGGCTACACCTTTGAAGAAGCCACGAAGATGAACATGGTTGACATCGTCGCTCCCGAGTACCGGGAGATAGCCCATGCTATGCGCCGCCGGAGACACGAAACTGGTGGCAACACTCCTCCGTACGAAGTTGAGATCATCACCAAAGATGGCCGCCGTGTTCCTGTTGAAGTCAGCAGCCGCTACATTCACCGGAACGGGAAACCTGTGGGCGTGCAGGGCAGCGCCCGGGATGTCTCTGAGCGCAAGCGCGCTGAAGAAGCGGTAGCGCAGAGCGAACAGCGTTTCCGCGCGCTCGTACAAAGTTCTTCCGACATCATCACCATTCTCGATAAAGACCTGAACCTGTGCTACCTGACGCCTGCCAGCCAGCGGCATACGGGATTCACGCCTGAAGAAAAGTCTGGACGCAACTGCTTTGAGTTCATCCATCCCGAGGACATCGAAAAAGTACGCAAAGTCCTCGACGACGTACGCAGCGGCGTCATGCAAGAAGCCGTCGTGACTTACCGTACTTGCCACAAGGATGGATCATGGCGAAACTTTGAAACCAACGTCCGCAATGCCCTGAATATTCCGGCCATCGCGGGAATCGTGCTGAACTCGCGCGACATTACCGAAAGAAAGCAGTCGGAGGAGGCGCTGCACCACTACGAACAGCGCCTGGCGCTGCACGCCCAGCAGACCATCCTGGGGGTGATTGAGTTTGACCGCGATCTGCGCATTGAGGAGTGGAACCCGGGCGCGGAAAGCATTTTTGGTTACAGCCGGGTTGAAGCCCTGGGCAAGCATGTCGACATGTTTACTCCGCCGGCGGCGCGCGAGCACGTAGACCACGTCTGGCGTAAGACCATCCAGCAGAAGCGGCCGACCAGCAGCACTCATGAGAATTGCACCCGTGTGGGAAAGATTATTCACTGCGAATGGTCGAATACCCCGGTGATTGACGCTGAAGGCAACGTCATGGGGGTCATTGCCCTGGTGCAGGATGTAAGCGAGCGCCGCCAGGCGGAAGAGGCCCTGCGCATCTCCGAGGAGCGCTATCGCCTGCTCTTTGAGCGCAACCTGGCGGGGGTCTTCTGGACTAGCCTCGACTGTGAATTTGTGGATTGCAACGAATCATTTGCCAGGATGTTTGGATACCGGTCCAGGATGGAAATGCTTTCTCTGAACGGGCGGGCACTCTACCACTCTCCTCAGGAACACGATGTGCTCCTGGCCAGGCTGAAACGCGAGAAAACTTTCAGCAACGTCGAGCTCAGCTTGCGCCGCAAAGACGGCTCGCCCATCTGGGTGCTCGCCAACATGTCGATCGTAGAGGAACAGGAGGCTTCGCCACTCATCCAGGGAACAGTGATCGACATCACCGAACGTAAGTTTGCCGAAGAGGGACTGCGCAACGCTGAAGGCAAATACCGCAGTATTTTTGAAAATGCCGCCGAGGGCATCTTCCAGACCACTCTGGACGCGCGCTGGCTGATCGCCAATCCCAAGATGGCCAAAATTTTCGGCTACGATTCGCCGGAAGAATTGGCCCGCGAACTCAACCCCACACAAAATTACTATGTGCATCCGGAACGGCGGCGCGAGTTTATCCGCAAAATCGAGCGTGACGGATTCATTACTGGATTTGAATCGGAGGTCTATCGCAAGGACGGTTCAACCATTTGGATTTCTGAAAACGTCCGCTGCGTGCGCAACTCCCGCGGCAACCTGATTGGCTTTGAGGGAACGGTGCAGGATATTACCGAACGCCGCCGCGCCCAGGCCACGCTGGTGGAAAACGAGCGGCGTCTGCGCCGGCAAAACGAGATCTTGCGCGAACTCTCGCAGCGCAAGGCCATAGACCGTGGCGACCTCGCCCAGGCCCTGCAGGAAATCACAGAGGCTGCCGCTGAAGTGCTCGAGGTTGACCGCACCAGTGTCTGGCTCTTCAATGACAACCGTTCCGCTCTGCGCTGCGAAGAGGAATTCGTGCGCGGCAGCAGGAAGCACCAGCGCGGAAGAGAGTTCCTCGCCCGCTATGCGCCCAACTATTTCAGCGCGATCGCAGAAGAACGCACCATCAACGCTGAAGACGCAGCCACCGATCCGCGCACCCAGGAGTTTTACAGTCTCCATCTCATTCAGGACAGCACCGCCGCTCTCATCGACGCCCCGATTCGCGCCGGCGGAAAGATGCTTGGCGTCTTTAGCGCCGCCCATGCGGGAAGCAAGCGCAGTTGGACCCTCGATGAAGAGAATTTCGCCGGCTCCATGGCCGATCTGGTCTCTCTGGCGATCGAAGCTTCTGAACGGAAACATGCGGAAGAAGCGCTGCGCGAGAGTGAAAGCAAGTTCCGCGCGGTGGCTGAGACCGCGGCCTCGGCCATTTACATTCACGAGGGGACCCGGTTCTTGTTTTGCAACCGCGGCAGCGAAGTGATTTCCGGCTATACCCGTGATGAAATTCTGAAACTCGACCCCTGGGAACTGGTCCATCCCGAGGACCGCGACTTTGTACGGCAGCGCTTCCGCAACCGCCAGAGCGGCATGTCGACTCCTTCGCGCTACGAGTATCGCATCGTCACCAAGCAGGGTGAGACCCGCTGGATTGATTTCAGCGTCAGTCTTATTTCTTTTGAAGGGCAGCAGGCGCTGCTGTGCACGGCATTCGACATCAGCGAACGCAAGCGTGGCGAGCAGTTGCAGGCCGCTCTTTACCGCATCGCAGAGAGGACCAATTCGGCCCGCGACCTCGATGAACTGTTTGCCGCTATTCATGGCATTCTTGCCGAATTGGTCTATGCCCGCAACTTTTATATCGCGCTGCTCGATGACCGCCGGCAGATGCTGACCTATCCTTATTTCGTCAATGACAAGAACCCTCCTCCCGCACCCCATAGACCTGGCAAGGGACTGACCGAATACGTGATGCGCACAGGCCAGTCCTATCTGAATTCCGTTGCGCAAGAGCGCGAACTGGCCCGCCGCGGCGAAGTGGAGCTCGTGGCCTCGCCTTCGGTTGACTGGCTGGGGGTACCTCTGCAGACTGAGAACAACGTCTTTGGCGTGCTTGCCTTGCAGAGCTATTCCGAGGAAAAACGTTTTGGCGAGCGGGAGAAAGAAATTCTTACTTTCGTCTCCCAGCATATTGCCACCGCGGTCCGCCGGAAGCGCGATGAAGAGGCATTGCGCGAATCGGAGGCGCGCTACCGCTCGCAGGTGCAGAGCGCCGTCTATGGAATCTATCGCTCTAATCTTCAGGACCACTTCATTGACGTGAACCCGGCGCTGGTGGCCATGCTGGGATACGACTCGGTCGACGAGGTCCTTGCGCTGAAGCTTTCCACGGAGGTTTATGCAGACCCCTGGCAGCGCGCGGCGCTGCTTGAAGAGCACAAACGCGCGGCAAGGATTTCTGGAGTAGACGTGCGCTGGAAGCGAAAAGACGGCAAGGTCATCCAGGTTCGTCTCAGTGGACGTGGCATCTTCAACGAGAACGGCGAGGTGGAAAGCTTTGAAATGATCGCTGAAGACGTGACCGAGCGCCGTACCCTGGAAGAGCAACTGCGCCAGTCGCAGAAGATGGAAGCCGTGGGCCGGCTGGCCGGAGGCGTGGCTCACGACTTCAATAATCTTCTCACCGTCATCAAGGGATACAGCGAACTCATGCTCGACCAGGTGAAGCAAGGCGATCCCCTGCGCGATGAAGTAGAGGAAGTAAAGAAGGCGGCCGACCGCGCCGCCACTCTCACCCGTCAGCTACTGGCCTTCAGCCGCAAGCAGGTGCTGGCGCCCAAGGTTCTTGAACTCAACCAAGTTGTCACCACCATGGAGCGGCTTTTGCGCCGGCTGCTGGGAGAAGACGTGCATCTTCACACCCAGCTTGCGCCCGACCTGGGCCGGGTAAAGGCCGACCCCGGACAAACCGAGCAGGTGGTCATGAACCTGGCGGTCAACGCGCGCGACGCCATGCCCGTCGGCGGCAAGCTGACCATCTCTACCGCCAATGTTGTGCTCAGCGAACAGGAGCGCAGCGAACATACCATTCCGCTGGGAGCTTACGTAGTGCTGAAGGTTTCCGATACGGGAATCGGTATGGATAACGAAATCCGCTCGCGCATCTTCGAGCCTTTCTTCACCACCAAGGAACAGGGCAAAGGAACGGGACTCGGTCTTTCCACCGTCTATGGCATCGTGAAGCAGAGCGGCGGATACATTTCCGTGCACAGCGAGCCGGGAATGGGCGCATCGTTCGAGATCTACTTCCCCAGAGTGGATGAAGCCGTGGATGTCTCTGCCGACATCGCCGCCGGACAACGCCGCCGCGGCTATGAAACCATCCTGCTGGTGGAAGATGAAGATGGCGTGCGCGCTCTGACCCGCCAGATTCTGCAAAAGCATGGGTACACAGTGCTGGAAACATGCCACGGCGGCGAGGCGTTGCTGGCCTGTGAAAATCACAAGGAGGCCATCCACCTGCTGCTGACCGACGTTGTGCTCTCACAGATGAGCGGGCGCGAACTCGCCCAGCGCCTCTCTAACATGCGTCCGGAGATGAAAGTTCTCTATATGTCGGGATACTCGGAGGACGCGATTGTGCAGCACGGTGTATTCGGATCTGGGACCTCTTTCCTGCAAAAACCCTTCAATACCGAAAGCCTGATCACAAAGGTTCGCGAGGTACTGGATGCTCCTCGCGCCAAAGCCGCCGTCCAATAACGGCCCTGATGGGGTAGGAATGAACTAATGAACTATGGAGAAAGCCTTTACCGCTGAGGCGCGGCGGTCGCGCCGCTCGGCGTTACCGCGTTAGGCACGGCGATGGCCGGCATGGCGGCCAGGCTCTCCGGGTTCAGCACGTTTTCGTGTTTCGGCCCCAGTCCCAACACAATCAACGCCCGCGCATCGGGGGTAACCTTGGTTTGCCAGCCATGATCTGCCTGGAAGCGCACCATGGCGTCTTTTGTGTGCTGGTCCCATTTCCCGGTGGGCTGGCCGTCGAGGTATTTTTCACGGATCAGTGCCGCCTGGATGTCCCGGGCGCGTTGCTCGTCAATGCCCTGCTGGCCATGACGCTTCCACGCGCCGTGGCGTCTTGAATGGGTCTTTTTCCCGTGAGCAGAAGATGGGGCAACGTGGCTCCCTGGCTTTGCCGGCGCTACTTTGCTGCGGCTGTGGGCGTTCGCCGGTGTTGAGGCGAGCGACATCCCCACCATCACAGCAAAAAAAAGCAAAAACTTCGGGTTGGACAGCACAGAGCTCAAAAAGCACCTCAATAAAATACCCATCCCTTTGGGGGAATGGGGTGCACATAATTTACTACAGAGTTACCTGGACCGGGAGTGTTTTTTCTTGTCCAAGGGTCCGGTCCGGTGGCCCCCGCAGTTAATAGAAGCTGAGATGCTTCCAGCAGCTCTGCGGGAGGCCCGTCCGAGACCGTAAAAAGTTAAGGTTACTTTAGGGAAGTGTACCTCCCAGAAAGATGGTTGACTCCGGACTACTGTCGCGGCGAGAGTGCACCAGGAACACCACATCGTCCCCACTCTTCAATGTAGCGACAGCTTTGCGGAAATCATCTTCGCTGTTCACAGGTTTGCGGTTGACTTCAAGGATCACGTCGCCCTTGCTCAAGCCTATGTCCTCATCGGCAAACGAGCCCGGCTTCACATCCTGGACCACGACGCCTTTTCCCGGCGCCATCTTCAGTTGCTCTGCCATTTCGGAAGTGAGACTTTTTACCGAAACACCCAGCTTCGATTCAGCCGGCTGAGTATTGTCGTTCTGCGACTCTTCATCGCCACCCAAACGCCCGCTGTAGAGTTTGGCGCGGTTAGCGATAGTAAGGGTCGCTGTGTCTTCCTTGCCGTTGCGGATATAACCAATTTTGGCCTTATCGCCCGGCTTCAGGTGCGAAACTTTATCCACCAGTTCGTCGCCGTTTTTCACTGGCGAGCCATTCACGGTAACGATGGTGTCGCCTCTCTTGATTCCTACCTGGTCGGCCGGACCGCCGGCAGTCACATTCGAGACCGTGACCCCTGACTTCACGCCGTAGATACGTTCCACCGCTGGATTCTGCGGCTGGAAGCCGACTCCGATGGAGCCGCGCGTTACCTTGTGATCAGCGCCGATCAGGTCGTTATAGACATCGGCTACGGTCTTGGAAGGCATGGCGAAGCCCACGCCCTGGTAGCCAGAGCTTTCGGTATAAATTGCCGTGTTGATGCCAATGACCTCTCCACGCATGTTCACCAATGGGCCGCCGGAGTTGCCGGGGTTGATGGCGGCGTCGGTTTGAATCATGGATTGGAACTGGCGTCCGGGAACGATGTTGCGGCCCTTGGCCGAGACGATTCCCGCGGTCACAGTGGAGTTCAGCCCAAAGGGGCTGCCAACAGCCAGCACCCAATCGCCCACCTGCATGGCGTCAGAGTTGCCTAGCTTGGCGGTCGGCAGGTCGCGTTTGGGCTCAATCTTGATGACCGCTAGATCAGTCTCCGGATCGACTCCAACGACCTTGGCTTCGTGCAGTACGCCTTCAGGCTCATCCTGCAACTGCACACGGATG
>QIAW01000235.1:449-5808 GCA_003225655.1 Acidobacteriota bacterium | reverse complement strand
AGAGGTTTACGTAGGGCAGCTCTTCGGCCAGGATTCTCTGCACTTCATCGTAGAGCGGTTTGCGCTTTGCAAGATTAATTTCCGCGCGCGCCTGATTCAGCAAGGCGTCGACCCGCGGATTGGAGTAGTAGCCGCGGTTGGCGCGTTGCGGAGGAATGCTGGAGGAGTGGAAGACGTACTCGAAGATATCAGGGTCCTGGTTGCCCCCGATCCAGCGCAGGGAAAACATCTGGAAGGCGCCCTTGGTGACTTCAGAAAAAAAGCTGGCAAATTCCAGCGTACGGATGTCCAGCGCAATGCCTACGTCACGCAAGTGCTGCTGCAAAACCGCCGCCAACAGGCGCGTGGTTTCTTCCGTAGAGGTCTTCATGGAGAGATGAAAGCGCACGCCGTCCGGCCCGGGAGGATAGCCAGCCTGATCGAGCAACTCACGCGCTCTCTGCGGATCGTAGTTGTACTGGCGCACGTTTCCGTTGTAAGCCCAGCTCTGCGGAGGAAGGACGCTCGTGGCGGGCTCGGCCTGGTCACGCCAAAGGTAATGAATGATGGGCTCGCGATGGATGGCGTAGGCGATGGCCTGGCGCACGCGCACGTCCTTTAATTTCGGATCGCGAAGGTTGAAGGCGAGGTAATTGTAGACGCTGCCCGATGCCATCTCAATCTGGAGATTGGGTTCACGGCGCAGGGCCTCAACCATGTCTGCACTGAGCGAACCGCTGGGCGCGATGTCGGCGCTGCCCTTGCGCAACTCCAGGGCCCGCGTAGTCACGTCAGGTACTACTGTAAAACGCACGCGCTCTATGTGGGGACGCAGAGCTGTATCCTAGTAATCGGAGTTACGCTCAAGGACAACTTCTTTATCCTGCTCCTGGCGCACAAAGCGAAATGGGCCGCTGCCGATGGGGTGGTTGTTGAAGTCTGCGCCGCTGCCCTCGGGCACAATTCCGAGGTGGCAGTCTTCGGGCTGCGCAGCACGCCCTTCAACATGGAATCAATGGTGTACTTTACGTCGCGCGAGGTCAGCGGCCGTCCATCGTGAAAGCGCACTCCAGAGCGCAAGTGGAAGACGTAAGTCGCGGGATCGGGAATTTCCCAGCGCTCGGCCAGCATAGGCTGCAGATTAAAGTGCTCGTCGCGGCGGAAGACGGCGTCATAGAGCAACATGCCAATGCGCTCGGATTGGCCGTCTATGCCAACACGAGGATCAAGATTTGTTGGACGGCTCTCAATGATCATGACCAGAGTGCCGGGGTCGGAACGGTGCGCACAACCGATAAAAAACAACAAAAACAGGAATGCGACCACATCCACACAGCGGAGACAGCGACGGTAGATTCCTGGATGAGAACCAGCGCAAGTCGTCATTGAATCATGATTACATATCCCACTACGGCGCTAATGGGGAACGCTCTACCGCATTTGTGATGTTGGCATCATCTTTGACATTTTTGACATTGACAGTGCTGGTCAACGGACCGCTTTGCCTGGTCTCATTCAAAGGGACGATGAGCCTGCTATTCCCCCAGTCTCGCAGGCCTTTGTCAGCCTTGAGAACGGTTCCAGGTGGACTAAAAAAGCCTACTGCTAATTGCGTAATATGCTTGTACGGGGCATCGTCAATTGTGGTGACAGAGAGCCGGATTGGACGATCGCTTTGTGCCTCACGGATACACCCTAGTGGGACCCCTGTATTCGTAACAGCTTTCCCGCTGTGGTCGAGGGCATAGATGAAAAATATCCATCCTCGTCTTAGATTTTGCTGCGTTGGTTGCCACCACACCCGGACGCGCAATTTGTCTTCTGCGCGCCGGTACGACAATGCATGAAGCAGGAAGGTATCTCCGAAACGCACATTGTTAACTGCCGGAGAGGAGAGGGCCGCCCATTCGCTCAATTCATGCTCAGTCCAGGAAGAATGTACAGGATTCATCTCCTGAAAGGATGTGCTCCAGAAATGCTCCGCCACCAATTTGTTGACGGAAACCACGAATTTCCCGCAATCCTCGAGCGCCAGCACGCGTATCTTTTGGGTTTCGGAAACAAAACGCACACCATCATTTTCTGAAAGAGTGCTTAACCAGGACTGAAACAGCAGGTTTTCCTGGCTGATATCGGGCACGGCCGCTCGTGCCAGCATGCTGGTCCTCAAGGAGTTGTCACTTACAGGGGTGAAGGCGAGAAAGTCCGAAGCCAGAATATCGTCTATGCGGTAGGCCGCTCCTTTTCTCTGGTCTTCTGGCTTCATCATTACAAAGCTCGGAAGAGAGGGATTGCGCACCAGCTCGTAAGTCCCCAGGCTGAAGAAAGCCACATCTCTTTCGGAATTGAGGCCAAACGTGTAAATCCGGGCATCCCTGCCGGTTTTTCTGGCCCATTCCAGCACATCTCTTGCTTGCGCAGTTTCATCCTTGAAAACTCCTGAAGCGAGGTTCGCGCCATACACGTGCTGCCATTTGAGCGAAGGCGAAGTCTGCAGCAGCAAAATAGCAAGAACGAAGGCGGGGGTTATCCAAGCCAGGCGAAAGGCGAACTCTGCCAGCGAGGCATAACTTCTAAAACGCGCAGAACAATTGGAATGACACAGACGAAGGCGATCAACGGGAACGGAGTAAAGTAACGGACCTGAGAGATGGCTGAGAACGCCAACCAAAACCAGACTCCGGTTGTCAGACAGACCGCCGCCGATAGGACCATTCCCCACAAAACAGAAGGCGCCCAGTTCGCTTGCCTGTCTTGGATCCTTTTCCAGTACGCGATTGCCAGTACTGCAAAGGCGGCGAGCATACATGGAAATACAGAGCCTAGCACAGAACGAATTTGCCAGTACATCAGGCCAGGTGTGAGGGAAGGTGCCCACTCTGCCCGTAACAAACGCATGGCGTCTTTGCCATAGGCGATATTCGTTGTAGAAAGATAATGCGAGGCGCGACACAAGGCCAAGGTGGTACCTTCAATCCCTGTGACACAGAGCGATCCCCGGACAAGCATTTTGACAACTTGCGTACGCTCATCGGAGGAGACATTGGCGCCAGCGAGGCGGACCAGCAAGGCCATGAACCACACTGCGCTCAGCAGGAGCATGATGACGGCCCCAGCAGGCTTAACCAGCACGCAAAAGCCTGCCAGCAGCGATCCGGCGATGAGCCAGCGCAGGGAGAGGGTTTTCAAACTTCGCATCAGCGCGGCTGCGGCCAGGCAGGCGATGCCGGCGAAGAAGTTATCTACTAGTCCCCAACAGAGGCCGGAATTGTCGTCGGTAACACGTTCAAAATGATAAAAAGTTGGCAGCGAAGTTACGAAGATGGCCAACAGTGCCAGGTTCCATCGGGTTGAGCCTTTGTTTGGCCCATGACTACCCACGACGTAAACTGCAGCGGCCATACAAAGAAGCGGAAAGAAGATTGACCGGAAAAAATACGGATGAAAATCAGTATTAAAACCGAAAGGATAAGACATCACAACAGTGCCAGGGGGTCTGAACGTCGGTTCCAGGTTAAGCGGGTTATGGATCCGCCTGTCATGCAGATTTGCCCAGAAGTTTTTTGCTTTCAAAAAGTATTCCGTGGCGTCGAAGATGGGAGGCAGATCGGTCTTCTTGACATGCTGCCAGGTGGTAAAAGCAACAAACGTCAACCAGCAAATCAGCAATAGATGAGGAAGAAAACTGGCTCTTAGGATTCGGGTGATCACCGGTACCGATTATTACAAAGCAATAAACATGTGGCAAACGTTCAGGGGAATGAAATCTTTCCTAAGACGGCCGCCCTCTTCGCTCCTGTGGCTGACGGGATGTTTCCCGGTTGACGTTGCCAGGTCTGATAGGCGAGCAGGGCAAATGCAATGGCTTCTTTGGCCTCAGAGGGGATGCCGAAGTCGTCAGAAAATTTGAGCTTGAGTTTCAAGGGCGACAAGCGTTCTTCCATCATGCGGATCAGCGTGCGATTTTTTGCTCCGCCACCGGAGACGATAAATTCCTGGAAGGAGTGGCCGCGCAGAACGAAGCGTCGCAAGGAGTCCTCAATTGAAGCCGCGGTCAAAGCAGTAGCTGTGGCCACGACATCCTCATTTCTGACGGCAAATGTTCTAAATTTTCTGAATTTCTTGCATGCGAAGGTAAAGTGCAAGAGGAATTCATATCCAAATTGTTCGCGTCCTGCGGTGCGTGGCGGTTTTTGCCGGAAAAAGTTACCGCGCAGCGCATGTTGGACCACCGGTTGCAGAACCCTGCCTCGAAGGGCGATACGCCCATCTCGATCGAAGGGCTGGCCAAAGAGTTGTTGCGTGACGGCGTCTATTAGCATATTGCCCGGCCCGGTATCAAAGGCAACCACCTGCTCGGCTGTGGCCCCCGGGGGAACAGCGGTGAGATTTCCAATCCCTCCAAGGTTTTGCAGGATGCGCCCTCGGCGGGGGTGGCGAAAGAGTACATAGTCCAAAAACGGAACCAAGGGCGCTCCTTTGCCCCCGGCAGCCATATCCGCCGGACGGAAATCAGAAACGACGGGCACTTCTACCTGTGCGGCAATCACAGCGGCTTCCCCCGTCTGCCAGGTGCAGGCAACCGGACGGTTCAGGAATAATGCCGGCTCGCTCTGGTGATAGAGCGTCTGCCCGTGGCAGCCAACCAGATCCAACTTGGGAATACGTGCAGAGCGTTTGCTCTTGAGTATGGCTTCAGCGTAGAGTTCACCCAGAAGAAAATTCAGGCGCGCAAGATCGGCCACGCGGGCCGAGGATGCATTCATCAAACTCAGGATTTTTTTGCGCAGAGCAGGGGTATAGGCGTATTGCTTGTGAGCCAGCAGCGCAAAGCGAGTGTTGAGACCGCGTCCGTGGCAGCGCACTAGGGCCACGTCGATGCCATCGACCGATGTTCCACTCATGACTCCGGCAACGATCATTTTGCGATCTTAAGATCTCTCATCATTAGAGTAAAGCGCTCAGCACTCAGCCGCATAGCAATTTGACCTGGAGGATATTGAATGGAATACTTAGGCGGTTGCTTCGCCTGATCATCGTTGCTGTTCCTGTTCAAGCTGGGCCACAAATTTACCGATCTCCTGGCGCTGTTTTTCGACGGCCGCGAGGGAAAACTGGGAAGGAAATTTCTTCAGTTCTCTGGCCTGATTCTTGAAGGCCAGCACCTGATGAGCGGCCTCAGCCACGTAGCCAGCAAATACGGAATCGCGTTCGGCTTCGTGCAGCAGAGCCTCCCAGGCCTGGCGCACCATTTCTTCTTTACGGCAAACAAGCACGATATTGGCCCCGGCGCGAACGGCTGCCACCGCAATCTCGCCAACAGAGCCCGCGGCCAGCACGGCGCCCATTTCCATATCGTCAGAGACGATCAGCCCGCGGT
>QIAW01000235.1:0-437 GCA_003225655.1 Acidobacteriota bacterium | reverse complement strand
CTGGTCACAGTGGGATAGTTTGCATGCCCTACCATGATGAGTGGGAGTTCGCCGCAAAGTATACGAAACGGGGCGATATCCTGCTGCCACATATCCGAGAAAGATTTTTCAATCGAGGTGAGCTCGTTATGGGTATCGAGCGTGGCCTCTCCCAATCCGGGAAAATGCTTGCCACAACCCAGCACGCCAGACTTGCACAGACCCTCGAGAAAAAGCCGGCCATATTCGGCGACCTGTTCAGGATCGGGAGAAACCGCGCGTGATCCCAGTACCAGGCGGGAGTTGGGAAGCGCCAGATCGAGCGTGGGAGCAAAATCAGTGTTGAATCCGAGAGCGCTGCACTCGGTTCCGATAAGCTCGCCGTGCTGGACAAACCAGGACTTGTTACCCGCGTTGAAGACGGAAGCTGCCGACGGAGCCGGGCCCATGAATCGCTT
>QIAW01000234.1 GCA_003225655.1 Acidobacteriota bacterium | reverse complement strand
GTGACTTTAATGGGGGCAGCGACATCGCGGTGCAGCTTGATGGGCACGTCGAAATCGCCCAGCGTCTTGAGCGGTTCGTCGAGCTGGATCTTGCGCCGATCAATATTGAAGCCGCGCGCTTCCATCTCTTGCGTAATGTCGGCCGAGGTGACGGAGCCGAACAGGTGGTCGCGTTCACCTACCTTGCGCAGGAATGTGAGATGGACGGTCGCGAACTGCTTGGCCAAGGCCTCAGCATCAGATTTCTCGCGCGCCGTGCGGCGCACGGCAGCGGCCTTCATCTGCTCGATGACGGCGCGGTTAGCGGCAGTAGCTTCAATCGCCAGCTTGCGCGGCAACAGATAATTTCTTCCATATCCGTCGGCCACCTTCACCACGTCTCCGCGATGGCCGAGTTTTTGCACATCTTCTTTGAGAATCACTTCCATGCTGCAATCTCCTCATCATGCGTGGAGGCGCGGTTGGCCACGCCTCTCGAACGTCAGTATCAGCTTCTAGAACCTCGCCGCAAAGGGCAGTAAGGCGATGTTACGGGCCTGCTTGATGGCCGCGGTAAGGCGGCGCTGGTGCGGCGTACACACGCCCGTGAGCCGGCGGGGAACGATTTTGCCGCGTTCGGCCACAAACTGCGAGAGCAGGCGCACATCCTTGTAGTTGATGGAGTCAATTTTTTCCACACAGAATTTGCAAACTTTCTTGCGGCGGAAGAACTTACGGCCGCCCCCCTCGCCGCGTCCGCCACCGGGACCGCCGGGGCGGCGCCCTTCGCGCTCTCTTTCCCGTCTGCCTTCGCCTTCCTGCGCTTGTGGTGCTTGTGGTGCTGGTGGTGCTGTCTGTACTTCGTCTGCCATATGTTTCCTCAATTCCTTTCAAAATCTTTACCAGGGCTGTTGTTTACGCTGGCTGAACCCGCGCAACTCCCTGGCCATAGAGATGCAGCATGCTGCGTCTCTCCAAATCGTGCAGCTCTTAAACCGTCGCCGCTGCCGGCGCACTACCCGCTTCGGCGGCAGGTTCTGGTGCTGATGCGGGTGCGGGTGCGGGAGCCGCGGCTGCCACCGGAGCGCGCTTGACGCGGGTTGCACGCAGTGCCTTGATCTTCTCCAGGCGCTTGTGCTCCTCATCGACACGCACGCTGATGAACTTAATCACCGGCTCGGTGACGCGCAGGCGGCGCTCGACCTCGTGGATTATCTCTCCCGTACCCTCAAGGGTCAGAAGGATATAGAGGCCTTCGTTGAACTTGCGTACCGTATACGCCAGGCGGCGCTTGCCCATGCGCTCTGTGTGTTTCACGGTGCCGCCGGCTGTAGTCACGTTCGATTCCAGCGTGCCGATGAGTTTATCTACATCCTCATCCGCCATATCGGGGCGGACAATAAACATTAATTCGTAAGTGCGTTGCATTTCGTATCTCCACCTTCCCAAAAACCGGAAGCTCAATTCTTTCTGCGATTCGGCGCCGGTCCTGCTTGGTCCGGCGACTCTTCGTTCAAGCTATTTTTCTTCGTCCTTTTCCCGCTGGTTAAAGCGGTTCATGGCGCGGCTGACGCCTTCTTTCAGGATGACCTCAACCGCCTCGGCAGCGCGGTCCAAGACCGCATCCACCGTTTTGTACTGCGCCTTTTTGAACTGCGACAGCACGTAACGCGCGCCGTCGCTGACTTTGTGATCCGGCGCAATTCCCAATCGGATGCGCATGAACTCTTGCGTTTCCAGCGCCCCGATAATGGATTCAAGCCCGTTGTGCCCGGCGCTCGATCCTCGCTCGCGAATGCGCAGCGCGCCCAGCGGAAAATCAAGTTCGTCATAGATGACGACCAAATCTTTCGCTGGATCGGCCTCGTGCCTGGCCACCAGTTCACGTACCGCCATGCCGCGTAAGCGAATGACAGTGCCGATGGATCACCCGCACGTCCTGTTGTTCCGCCAACCGGTCAATGGCCAGAAAGCCCATGTTGTGCGGCGTGAACTGGTATTCCAACCCCGGGTTGCCGAGCCCCACGATCAATTTCATTTTCTATGAAGGCTCCGCAACTGCGGGTACGCTCATATGCGGTACTACTTCTTTTCCTTCTTCTCGCCCTTCTCGGGTTTGGCTTCGGCGGCTGGAGCGGCGGCAGCAGCGCCTTCCTCGGTCTCCTGCTTGCCC
>QIAW01000233.1:2032-3534 GCA_003225655.1 Acidobacteriota bacterium | reverse complement strand
CCTCGCAGCCTGGCTCTATGACCTGCTGCAGATGCCGCGTCCGGGACAATTATTCGTAAGCCGCGTTTGGCATGCTCCCGTCGGTCTGGGCAGCGAAGGCAAGGTCAGCATCAGGATTCTCAACCGCGGCCGGGTGGGAATCCGCGCCAGCGTAACCGACGATCTTCCCGCGCAATTGCGCACCGCTCCCGCCGAGATTGAAGTCAAGGCAACGCCCGGCAAAGAAGGCGAGACCAGCTACAGCATCCTTCCCCGCCAGCGCGGGGACGCGCGAATGGCCAGCGTATTTCTGCGCTACCAATCGGGACTGGGCATCGCCCAGCGCTGGGCCACGGTAAAACTCGAGCAGACGGTCCGCGTCTATCCCAATTTGGAAGAGGCCAAGAAGCATACTATCTTCCTGCTGCGCAGCCGGCAGATCGAGCAGGAAAAGCGCCTGCAGCGCCGCCGCGGCATGGGACGCGAATTTGAAAGCCTGCGCGAGTGGCGCGACGGCGACGAGCTGCGCGACATCTGCTGGAGCGCCACCGCCCGCCGCGCCAAGCTCATCACCAAAATTCACCAGATCGAGCGCAGCCAGTCGGTCTGGATCGTCGTCGACGCCGGCCGCCTGCTGCGCGCGCGCGTTGCCGGCCTCAGCAAGCTCGATTACGCCGTCAACGCCGCCCTCACCCTGGCGCACGTGGCCATGTTTTCTGGAGACAAGGTTGGCCTGCTCGCCTACGGACGCAAGCCGCAGCAACATCTGAATGCCGCCCGCGGCGCCGCCCACATGCGCGAATTCATGGAGCGGCTGGCGCTGGTCGAGGGTGAAGCCTTCGAAGCCGACCACTTCCGCGCCGCCCAGATGCTGCTGCGCGACCAGAAGCGCCGCAGCCTCATCGTCTGGCTCACCGACCTGGCCGAAACCGCCATGACCCCCGAGGTCATCGACAGCGCCTACCAGATGATGCCCCGGCACGTGGTGCTGTTCGCCGCCATCGCCCAGCCCGAACTCGGAGGGCTGGCTGAGAGTTCGCCTGAAACCCCCGAAGATCTCTACCGCCATGCCGCTGCGGTCGAGATGGTGCAGCGCCGTGACCTGCTGCTTGCCCGCTTGCGTTATCGCGGCGCCCTGGCCATGGAACTGACCCCCGGCAAACTCTCAACCTCGCTGGTAAATCATTATCTGGATATCAAAGAGCGGAGCCTGATCTAAGGATTTTCCGCCGCAGATGCACAGGTGAGCGAAAAGTGAGCGCGAATCTTTCGTGGGCGCAGCAGTCTTGTTTTGGTTGCGTAGCCCTTCTAAGAGCTGTGAGCTGTTTTCCTGTTGCCTTTCTTACGACCTGTAGCTGCGTTTACACGTCCCTGTTACCCCTACCCCCCTTGCATGCTAGGATCTGACTGCCCAAAATCACGTTTCACCCGCGTATTTACTGGCGAAAATCGCTGCCGGGCGGGGGCCTTGCTGGGCCAGGGTGGGGATAGCAGGCGGCCTTCTCAAAAGCCGCCGATTCCCA
>QIAW01000233.1:0-1895 GCA_003225655.1 Acidobacteriota bacterium | reverse complement strand
GATGACATAGGGTTCCTGAAGAATTCACGAAGTGATATCACTTACAAGGGCCGCCGTTAGCTCTTACCCTTTTGCCGGAAAGACCCGCCGCAGATGGACGCAGATCAACGCAGATTTTAGACAAGCTTGGAGCGGCTTTTTAGCTTGTCATCATGGGCGTAGGCGAACTCACCAGTCAAAGGATTCACAGCCCCATCCGGGGCGGCGTATTAACGGTAGGTCATGGCTTCGAGCGTCGTCCCTACGGGACTTGGGTCATTTTGGCATCCATGCCCAGCGCTGGAAGCGCTGGGCTATAGTACGTCGCCCCTGCCGGGGCTATGCAGTGCTTTTCTTGCTTTTCATTAGAAACCTTGCCGTAGCTTTTCCATCATCTTCCAATACAGTGCAATCTCCCTGGAGCCTCGCGCGGAGAGCAAAGCTGTGGTGCGGGTCTTCTTGGCAACAATCTCTTTCCTGATGCGGATAAAGCCTGCCTCCTCCAATCTCGTAAGTTGGACCGAGAGGTTTCCTTTGGAAAGTCCGGTCGCGTTCTGAAGGAAGAGAAAATCGGCCTCCCGGCACGAGGACAGCACAGTAAGAATTGCCAGACGCGCGGGCTCGTGGATGATTCTGTCGATCTCTGGAAACTTGGGGAGGAGATCAGGCATTGTCATTCGACGAAGCTCCCGGGAGCGAGCGTATCAATAGCAGGTGATCGGCAATGCCGGTGATGATGAATGCAAAAGGTACGAGCCAGACTTCTATCATCAGACGCTTTTCGTCAGGTGCGAATTTCACTATCTCGAGAAGGAAGAACACTGCAGCAAATGGTTGGTAGTACCATCGCCTCTTTTCCAGGGTCCACCCAGCGAACATGACGCCGAGACCCCAGCCTGGACTTAAGATGTTAACCTTGAAGATCTTCACAGCTACAACCGACAGCAGGATCACAGCAGCCCCGAACAGGCTGCGCTCGAGAAGTGATCCCCCACCAGGCCATGCCCAGAGCGGCTTCCGGATTTCGACGTGGCCGAACCGGCGCTCATAATAAATACCGATCCGCCACCACGAAATCCCCAGGAGAACCATCAGGACCACGAACAGCCAGAGATTCCAGGGACTCTTCAGCGCCAACGCGGGAATTGCGGCCAACAGCATGATTCCGAGCGCCACCTGACGCAGACCCTGCAAGCCCAGGAAATTGGAGGTCGTAAACCGCAGCCGGGCAGAATCTATATGTGTATTCATGAACCGGTTTATATCATAAACCATACCGTGAATACAACTCTGAATTTGAAGCAGGGGAGCCTCCGCGCTGCGGAGATCAGCGCCATGCATCATAATGGTCAATGTGAAAACTCTGGATGAATACTTAGCAGATGCAGCCCAGGCACATGGCCACCTCTGCGCCGGCCAGGTGCTGGGAGTGCGGCTGGCGATGCTGGGCATGTGCAAGCTGGGCATCGAAGATCCACGCGGGAAAGACCGCAAACGGCTGGTGACCTTTGTGGAAATCGACCGTTGCGCCACCGACGCGGTGGCCGTGGTCACGGGATGCAGGCTGGGCAAGCGCGCCCTGAAATTCCGCGACTGGGGCAAGGTGGCGGCCACGTTCGTTGACGTAAGCACAGGTAAGGCGGTTCGGGTTGCCGCCAGGGAGTCTTCCAAAGCTTTGGCCCGCTCCATGCATCCGGAAATCCCAACCAAAAATGAACAGCAGATGCTTGCCTATCGCGAGATGCGCGACGAAGACCTGTTCGACACGCAGTGGGTGAAGGTCGAGCTCGGTCCCGAAGAATTTCCCGGATACAAAGGCGAGCGCGTGGTGTGTGAACAATGCGGCGAGGGCATTAACTTCTGCCGTGAGGTCCGCCGCGAAGGCAAAGTGCTATGCCGCGCCTGCGCCGGGGAGA
>QIAW01000232.1 GCA_003225655.1 Acidobacteriota bacterium | reverse complement strand
GATGATGCGCAGCTTGTTGCCCGGCCGCTCGATCTCAATCGAGCTCACGCCCGCCGACTTCAGTTTTTCCTTAAGCTCCGCCTTCAGCTTGTAGTCTTCCAGCAGCAGCTTGTTATAATCGCGCTCCACAAACCAGCGCGACTTCCACGGCTTGGTATAGCCGAGGCGAAATCCATAAGGATGAACTTTTTGACCCATAATCTGCTCTTCTCTTTTCAACCCATGGCCGCTAGCTTCCAGCTACTAGCGGTTATTGATTGCCTTAAGCTTGAACACTCATTTACAGCCAGAAGCTAGTGGCTAGTCTTATTCTTCGACGCCGGCTCGTCTTCACCCACAACCGTGGCGATGGCTTCACGCGTTTCCGCGCCCCGCTCCGCCAAAGCAATCTCGATGTGCGACATGCGCCGCTGATAGCGGAAGGCACGCCCCTGCGGAGCCGGACAGATGCGCTTCAGCCGCGGACCATCATTGGCAATCGCCCGCTTCACGTAGAGATTGTCGACGTCCACGTCCATGCCTTTTTCGCTGCTGGCATAGTTGGCATTCTCCAGCGCCGAGCGCAGGACTTTTTGGATGTCGGGTGCAATTCCCTTTTTGGTAAACGCCAGCGTGTTCATCGCCTCTTCCACGCGGCGGCCCTTGATCAGGTCCAGCACCAACCGCGCCTTCTGCGGCGAAACCCTCGTAAACCGTGCTTGCGCTGTAAATTCCATATTCAATCGTCCAATTCTTCCTGCGGTTTCAACTCGAAACTTGAAACTTGAAACCGGAAACTTGAAACTACCCTTACGCCTTTGGCGCCGGAGCCGCTGCTGCTGGCGCTATTGCTCCCGGCCCACCCGGTATGCCTGCCGGCCTGGCCGCGGTTTCCGTCGCTGCCTTCATGGAGTGCCCCTTGAAGATGCGCGTGTGGCTGAACTCGCCCAGCTTGTGTCCCACCATGTTCTCGGTGATGTAAACCGGAATGAACTTGCGCCCGTTGTGCACCGCGATCGTGTGTCCCACCATCTCAGGATGAATGGTCGAGCGGCGCGACCAGGTGCGCAGCACTTTTTTCTCATTGCGCTTGTTCATGTCCTCAATTTTGTTGAGGAGGTGCGTATCGGCAAACGGCCCTTTTTTTGTTGAACGTCCCATAATAAATTCTCGATTTCTCTATCAACTCTCAAGCCCATATTGCTGCAAATACTTCGTTACAACCTTGGAGCTTGCAGCTTGGAGCTTGTAGCTGTTTTTTACTTGCTGCGGCGGCTCACAATAAATTTGTCTGTCCGCTTATTGTTGCGTGTCTTGTAGCCGCGCGTCGGCTGCCCCCAAGGAGTCACCGGATGGCGCCCGCCTGAGGTCTTACCTTCACCGCCGCCGTGCGGATGGTCCACCGGATTCATGGCCACGCCGCGGTTCACCGGTTTGCGTCCCAGCCAGCGCGTGCGTCCCGCCTTGCCGATCGAGATATTCTCGTGATCCAGGTTTCCTACCTGGCCAATCGTGGCCATGCAGTCCACCAGCACCCGCCGGGTTTCGCCTGAAGGCAGCTTGATCAGCGCCCAATCGTCTTCTTTGGCAACCAGTTGCGCGGCGCCGCCGGCCGAGCGCACCATCTGCGCGCCCTTGCCCGGCTTCAGTTCAATGTTGTGCACCGTGGTGCCGGGGGGAATATTACGCAGCGGCAGCGCGTTACCCACCAGGATGTCGGCGTCCGGCCCACTCACAATCTTTTGCCCGACCTTCAACCCTTGCGGCTGCAGGATGTAGCGCTTCTCGCCGTCGGCGTAGCTCAGCAGCGCGATGCGTGCCGAGCGGTTGGGATCATATTCGATCGAAGCCACCGTCGCCGGCACTCCAGCCTTGTCGCGCTTGAAATCAATGGCGCGCAGCTTGCGCTTGTGCCCGCCGCCGCGATGCCATAGGGTGATGTCGCCCGCGTTGCGCCGTCCGCCGGTGCGCAGCTTGATCTTGGTCAGCGGCTTGTGCGGACGGTTGGTCGTGACCTCGTCATGCACCACCGTCGACTGAAATCGCAGCGACGGAGTCATCGGTCTGTATGTCTTAATGGCCATAAATCTTCTCTCGTAGAGACATGGCATGCTACGTCTCCAGCTTTCCGCTTCTTCTCGATCAGCTACTAGCTTCTAGCCACTAGCTGTGGCTAATCCTGCATGCTGCGGGCGTAAATTTCCAACTACAGCTAGCGGCTTTTTCTCTTCCATCAGCGATTCGGCCCATCAGGCCGCCAAATCGTGCTGCCGAAAGGCCTTCACGTTCTATGTTCGTGAAAACTCTGGAGCAGCTCTTATAAATTAAAGATTCTGTGCATACTCCGGCATCTTCTCGCCGGCCTTCAATTTCACGTATGCCTTTTTCCAATCCGGACGATACCCGGCAAACTTGCCCCGGCGCCGTTCTTTTCCCGGGAAGGTTGAGGTCCTTACACTATGCACCTTCACCTTGAAAATCGCCTGCACCGCTTCCTTGATCTCGTTCTTGGTCGCCTTGGTGGCGACCTCAAAGACCAGCGTGCCGGTCACCTCTTTCGCGGCCAATCCTTTTTCGGTAATCACCGGCTTGCGAATAATTTGATATGCACTCTTCATTGTCTTTTACGCCTCGCGCGAATCAGGCGACCTCTGCCTTGGGCTTTGATTTCGGGGCCGCCGCCTTCAGCGCACTCTGCAGCTTCTCCAGCGCCGGCTTGGAGAAAATGGCATGCTCGTAGCGCAGCAGATGATACGGATGCACCTGGCTGCTCGAAACCAGCTCTACGCCCTCCAGGTTGCGCGCGCCTAATTCAAGATTACGGTTGCCATCTTTCGATGCCGCGTCAACCAGCAACGCGGTTTTTTCCACCTTGAGCGCATCCAGGGCCTCGCGCACCTGCTTGCTCTTGGCCTCTTTCAGCTCAAAATCTTCCACCACGATCAGCTTGCCGTCGCCCAATTTCGCCGCCAGCGCCGAGCGCAACGCGCCCTGTAGCTTCTTGCGGGGAAACTGATAGTCATAGGAGCGCGGCTGCGGCCCGTGCACGGTGCCGCCGTGCCGCCACAGGGGCGAACGGATGCTGCCCACGCGGGCGCGGCCTGTGCCCTTCTGCCGCCATAACTTTTTCCCCGAACCGGAGACCAGCTTGCGGTTCTTGGTCGCATGCGTTCCCGCGCGCAGCGAGGCGCGATAGTGCTTCACCGCCTCCCACAGCAGGTCTTCATTGATGGCCCCGAAGACCTCTTCGGCCAAATCAAATGCGCCCACCTTCTTGCCGCTTAAATCGAGTACGTCAATCTTTGCCATAATCAGCTCTTAGCTTTTAGCTCTTAGCTTTTGTTTTCAATACTTAATTCTTTTGGGTGATTGCCTTATATTCTGTTCAATGACTCAATGACCCGATGATTCAATCGTCAATCCTATTTCTTACTTTTGCTCGCCGCCGCCTTCTTCGCAGCCTTCAACGGATCAATCGTGGTGGCGCCGGCAAATCCGCGGCGCTCACGCGGTGGCTTTAGAGCTTTGTTGATGATTACGTAGCCATCTTTCGGTCCGGGCACCGCGCCTTCGACGACCAGCAGGTTGTCTTCTTTATCGATTCCCAAGATGCGCAGGTTGCGCACCGTGACCTTGTCCACGCCCATGTGACCCGACATGCGCATGCCCTTGAACACGCGCGAAGGAAATGCCGAAGACCCGATGGAACCGGTGACTTGGAACATCGAGCCGTGCGACTTGGGACCGCCGGCAAAATGGTGCCGCTTGACTACGCCGGCAAAGCCGCGTCCCTTGCTGGTTCCGATCACATCGACATATTTCTCGTTGTCGAATATATCGATCAGCACCTTGTCGCCGACTTTGACTCCGCCTTCGCCGTTCTCGCTCTGCGCCTTGGCGCCGTCGGCTTCAACCCCAACCTCGCGAATGAACTTCACCGGCGGCAGGTTATGCTTGGCAAAGTGTCCCTTCATGGGCTGCGTGAGCCGCGACTCTTTCACAAACTCCACCAGGCCGATCTGTACCGCCTCATAACCTTCTTTGGCGCTGGTTTTCTTCTGCGTGATCACGCACGGACCGGCCTGCAGCACCGTGGCTGGGCGCACGTCGCCCTTGTCATCGAACATCTGCGTCATGCCGACCTTTTTTCCTAAAATTCCGTTGACCATAATCTCTTCATCCTCATCATCCCTGCTCGCTTCCACGGGGACTGCCGGTTCCAAGCATTCTCTGTCATCCCGAGCAAAGCCGCGCCTTGCGGCGAAGTCGAGGGGCCTTGGTTAAGCTCCCATTCACCGTACTGGCTGAATGCTGAGTGCTGACCGCTGAATGCTTTACTTATGCCCCTTATCGAATGCCTTGATCTCTACATCCACACCCGCGGGCAGATCGAGCTTCATCAGCGCATCCACCGTCTGCTGCGTGGGCTCGAGGATATCGAGCAAACGCTTGTGGGTGCGGATCTCGAACTGCTCCCGCGACTTCTTGTCCACGTGCGGAGAACGCAGCACGCAGTATTTGTTTTTCACCGTGGGCAGCGGAATCGGTCCAGCTACCTGCGCCCCGGTGCGTCGCGCGGTATCTACGATCTCGCCCGTGGATTGATCCAGGATGCG
>QIAW01000231.1 GCA_003225655.1 Acidobacteriota bacterium | reverse complement strand
GTAGCACGGACAGGAGGGATAGCCAGAACCTCAAAATGCCTTGGTCTTGGTCGCGACTGCGTGCACGGCTACCATTCCTTCTTCATCGCTTTGGCGAACTGGCCAGCGGGGAGCGTGTTGAGCACGTCTTTCTTCGTAAGCCAGGCGCGGCGGGCCTGCAGGATACCAAAGCGGATCTTTTCCATGTGAGAGACGTGGTGGCTATCGGTGTTAATGACGATCTTTACGCCGCGCTCACGCGCCATGCGCAGGTGAATGTCACACAGGTCGAGACGGTCCGGATAGGCGTTATGCTCCATGGCGACTTTGTTTTTGGCCGCGGCATTCAGGATCGCATCCATATTGAACTGGTAGGCATCGCGGCGCAACAGCAGCCTGCCGGTGGGATGGCCGAGGATTGATACGTGCTTGTTTTCCAGCGCTGCAAGCAATCGCTCGGTCATCTGCTCGGGTGGCTGCTGAAAGTACGAGTGCACGCTGGCGATGACCACATCCATTTGCGCCAGCACCTCGTCAGATAGGTCGAGCTTGCCGTCGGCAAGGATGTCGACTTCAATACCGGCGAAGATTTTGATGCCGCCGGCATGGCCGGCAACTTTGCGAATGCGTTGGATATGGGCTTCGGCGCGCTTGTCATCCAGACCGTTGGCGAAGGCCAGGTTCTTAGAGTGGTCGGTGATGGCGATGTACTTGTACCCGCGCTGGGTAGCGGCTTCCGCCAGCTCTTCGATGGTGTTGCGTCCATCGGTTTCCACGGTGTGCATGTGCACGTCACCCTGGATATCTTTCTGGGTAACTAATTGCGGCAGTTTGTGCCCGGCAGCAAGGTCAATTTCGCCGCAATTTTCCCGCATCTCCGGGGGAATCAGGTCGAGACCCAGCTTGGCGTAAATTTCTTCTTCCGTCTTTCCGGCGACACGTTTCTCGCCCTTCAGGGTCGTGAGCCCGTATTCGTTCAACGTGAAGCCCATCTTGAGGGCGCGCTGGCGCAGGGTAACGTTGTGGGATTTCGATCCGGTGAAGTACTGCATGGCCGCGCCGAACGACTCCGGGGGAAGCAGGCGGACATCTACCTGCATGCCGCTGCGCAGCTTGAAGCTGACTTTGTTTTCTCCCTGAACCAGGACCTCGAGAATGCCGGGAAAAGCGAGTATCTTGGCTACCAGGGCATCATGTTGCTTGCCGTTGGTGCAGGCTTTGCCGGTGACCAGCAGATCGAGGTCGCCGATGGTCTCGCGTCCGCGGCGCAGGGAGCCGGCCGGGGTGATTTTATCCACGCCCGGCGTGCCACTCAGATGTTCTATGATCTTCTGCGCGGTCTCGTCGGCCGCATCCAGATGAAAGCGTCCGGAGATGCGGCGGTACTCCTCAATGCCCTTCAGGATCTTCTGTTCCGCCTTTTCGCCCATGCGCGGCAGAGTGCGCAGCTTGCCCGCGCGCGCCAGTTCTTCCACCCCCGCCAGATCGCTGGTCTTGTATGCGTCCCAGATGAGAGCGATGGTTTTGGGTCCGAGCCCCTGGATCTTCAACAGCTCCAACATGCTGGGATGGTATTTTTCCAGCAGTTCGGCATGCAGCTTGAGCTTGCCATCGGTGAACAGTTGCTGCAGATGCCCACACATGCTTTTGCCGATTCCGGGAATGGCGAGCAGAGCTTTCTGGTCTGAGATCAGCTCGGCGATGGGTTGGCCCAGCGCCTCAATGGCCTCGGCGGCACGGCGATAGGAGCGGATGCGAAAGGAATCTTCGCCCTTGATCTCCATCAGATCGGCAGTCTCGTAGAAGACGGTGGCAACGGTTTTGTTATCCATAACGCGCTGTGGCTGGCTCATAAGATCATTTTCTCATTGCGGCGCGTGGATGGAAATGTGGTTAAAGCGTGTTTCAAAAATATCCGCGAGATGATTCGTAGAGCGACCTCAGGGGGCTGAAAGCCCTTAATTTTTAGGGCTCTTTTCGGCACGGATAAATCCGTGCCCTGACACAAACTATTTTTGAAACAAGCTCTCGTGAGTCAGTTTGGAATAATGCAAGCTCGATTCCAGGCCCGTGTGGGCAAGAGAGATCCTTCGACTCGCTGCGCTCGCCCAGGATTTCGCCTGCGGGCTCTTCGTTCTAAGGGCTGCGCAGCCAAAACAAGGCCGCTCCGCCCTCGCTCTGGGTTCGCGCGTGACAGCGCTCACCAAGAGCTCACCCAGCCGCCCGCAAAACGGCTCAAGATGCCCACACGACAGCCGGCGGGACGCCGGCCGCTACTGAGCCGCTTATGCAAATGCGGAGCCCGGACTACTTCTTGGGGTTGTTGTTCCAGGTGATATCGCGCAGGTACTTCATATTTTGCAGGTCTACGACGCCGATGCGGTTCTGGTCATCGGAGCTGAGATATGCCGTCTTACCGTCGGGCGAGAGCGCGATGGCGGCAGAGCGGAAGGGCAGCTCAACAATGCGCAGGATTTTGTTCTGGTCCAGGTCCACTTCGGGAAAGGTAAGCGAGCCGCTGGTGTAGGCGCGGCGTGCCGTCTCGTTTACCGCAATCATCAGTGGAGGAGAGGTGGAGGCGCCCTTGGGATAAGGAGTGCGCGCCGTCGTGCGAGGTGCGATCTCGGTGATGGTCTCGGCGAGTGGCGACGTCACCCATAACCGTTCCTCGTGATGCGAGAAGACTATGCTCTCGGGGGTCCCCTCCACGGAGAAAACTCCGGCAATGTGGCGTTTTTTGGTGTCGTAAAAAATAAGATTGTTGCGGTGCGCGGTGGAGAACGCAATAGCGATATGGGAGCCGTCGCTGCTGACGGCAACGCTGCGCGGCAGGCTCCAGGCGCGCAAATCAAAGAGCTGGACGGTGGATTCGGCAATTCCCATAGGGTGTGCGGGGAAGAGCTCGAGCTTGGGATGCACTTCGTCAATGCCGCCGCTTACGATCACGGCCCCATCCAGGGTCGGCGACCAGGCAAGGTCATCAGGATGGGGTTGCACTACGCGCTCTGTATGTGCGGTCAAGTCGCGAGAGAAGATATGCAGATGAGGATCGTTGTGCGCGAGGGCCAGGACCGTATCCCCCGGCCCGAAGCTCACCGCCATCACGGAGGTAGGCAGCCTGGTAGAGGCGACAACACGTGAGTCCGCAGTGGAAAATATGCGCAAGCTTCCATCGAGCGCGCCTGAAGCCAGCAGTTTTCCGTCGCTGGAGATCGCCAGCGAACGTTTGGAGGTTCCGGGAAAAACCACCGGCTCCTGCCGTGGCTCATTAGAGTGGAAAACCAGGTACGCCACGTAGAGGGCGCCCAGGACCAGGATCACACCAAAAGCTACGAGCCACCAATTGGTTTTGGCGGGCCGGAGCTCGCGTGTTCCACGGCCTTGTACTGGCGGTGGCTCCCGGTAGACGGTTCCGTTCATCGTGCAAAGTATACGATGAGCCCGCGTCCAGCGAAACCACTCCGGAGGCCATGTCCCTCGAAAAAAGAAACCCAGGCCCTTTCAAGGAACTGGGTTAGGAGAGGGATGAACGGGGGTTTAATTGTTAATTCGGGACCTTTTGGACCTTATCTGCCTGAGGACCTTTTTGACCCTGAACGATTTCGAACTCCACCTCGTCACCTTCCTGAAGGCTCTTATAACCTTCGGAGACGATGGCGCTGTAGTGGACGAAAACGTCTGGTCCTTCATCGCGTCCAATAAATCCAAATCCTTTTGCGTTATTGAACCACTTAACTTTGCCTTTCATTTGCGTTTCAGACACTTACTCTTCCTCCGTACCTCGGGTCGGCCGCTAGATGCAGGTGGACACACGAGTTTCTTTCCTGACGATTTCCTTCAAGCAGGCTTTTTGCTTTGGGGGGAGGCCAACCGATCTGGCTGGTTTGCCGGCAGTTAACAACCTGTTTGCTGGCGTTCCTGTCTTTAACTCAATTTTAGCGGGCGTGCTGCTATTGTCAAGTTAGTTACTACCAGAGGCTTTCCCCCAGCAGGGCTCCGGGGGGTTGGAGCGGAAAATATCGTATCGCGAGACGCAGGCAAACGCAATGCTAACTTTGGGCTAGGTCCGTAACTTACGCTCCAACCACAAGATAGAGGCAATCGTTTTTGCGTCGCGTATGACGCCATGAGTGGCCATGCGGAGCGCTTGGAGCAAAGGCACAAGGCGCGTGGTGATGAATTCATCTTCTTCCGGCATGGCATCGCCCTTGCGCAGGCCACGCGCCCAAAAGACCGCCATACTTTCATCCAGGAAGCCAGGGCTCACATAAAAACGCAGCGCCAGACTCCAACGCGCTGCCGCATAGCCGGTTTCTTCCAACAATTCGCGTTTGGCTGCAGTCAACTCAGTTTCGCCGGGATCAATCTTTCCAGCGGGCAGTTCCCAGAGAAAGCTCTTAGCTGCATGCCGGTACTGCCGCTCTAAGAGCACGCGAGGCCTGGCTTGGGCCTCGTCCACAGCAAGGATGACGACCGAGCCGGGGTGCTGGACGATGTCGCGACGAGCCACATAGCCGCCGGGCTCCCGCACCTGCTGGGTGGCAACGCTGAATATCGGTCCGCGGGGCATCGATGAAAGATATTAACAAAGCCGCACAGAGGCACAGAGAATTGAGTCATGGAGTCATTGTGTCATTGGGTAATTTTGTAATTGCATAATCGGGTAATTTATTTGCTCCGACGTTATCCATTTGGAAATCTCAATTACCCGATTACACAATTCTTCAATGACCCAATGACTCAACGACCCCATGACTCAATCCTGAGCTGACTGCTGAATGCTATTCTCTTGGTTATGTCCTAGCCAAGCATCACGCTGATAGGAGCTGGCAATCTTGCCAGCGCGTTGGCGGTGGCTTTACGCGCGGCGGGTTACCGTATTGACGAAATTGTCTCGCGTCCTTCCTCGCGTCAGCGTGCGGTACGACTGGCCCAGCGAGTTCACGCCCGTGCAGTTAGCAGCTCAGATGCCCGGCTATCAGCCCATGTCATCTGGTTCTGCGTCAATGACGACGCTATTCGCGACTGCGCCTTGGAGTATGCCGCGAAGACCGACTGGAAGGGGAAAATCGGACTGCATTCCTCCGGCGCTCTGGGAAGTGACGAGCTGCGCGTACTGAAGCGACATGGAGCCGCAGTAGCTTCTGTGCATCCCATGATGACCTTTGTGGCGGGGAAGGCCGCCGGGATGAAAGGCATAGCCTTTGCTCTGGAGGGGGACGCGCGGGCAGTGCAGGCGGCGCAAGCTATCGCCACGGACCTGGGGGGACATCCCTTTCGCATCCGCAAAGAAAACAAGGTGCTTTACCACGCGATGGGCGCATTCTGCTCCCCGCTGGTGATTGCTTTGCTCGCCACTGGAGAAAAGGTAGCCAGGCAGGCTAAGGTGCCCCCAGCGGAGCTGCAGCGCGTAATGCAGCCCATTCTGCAGCGTACCCTGGAGAACTATGTGAAGCAGGGCGCAGCCGCTTCTTTCAGTGGTCCCATCAACCGGGGCGATGTAGCTACCGTACGCAAGCATCTTGCAGCTCTAAAGAAGGCGCCCCAAGCCCGCCAGGTTTATCTGGCGGTGGCGCGGGCAGCGGTGGGGTCTTTGCCCGTGAAAAATAAAGCGGAGCTTGAGCGGATTCTACAAAGTCAGAAGTAGGAAGTGAAGAAGTCAGAAGTTAATTTCTTACTTTTTACTTCTTGCTTCCGTCTTCGTACTTCGGTTCAAAGCCACGCACAAATTCCACCAGCGAACGTACCGGGACGCCGCTGGGGCCTTTAGCGATCCAGGATTTGTTTTCCTCCAGCCAGGCCACGCCGGCGATGTCGAGGTGGATCCAAGGGGTCTCATCCACGAACTCCTTGAGGAACATTGCCGCGGTGACGGCGCCGCCCCAGCGCCCGCCGCTGTTCACGATGTCGGCGATACCGGAACGGATCAGCTCCTGATACTCGCCATCAAGCGGAAGCCGCCACATTTTTTCTCCAGAGCGCTGTAAAGCTTTGGAGAAGCGTTCGTACAGATCGTCATTGTTGGCGAAGGCCCCGGCATTCACGTTGCCGAGCGCGACTACGCAGGCGCCGGTGAGGGTGGCGGCATCAATCAGGTGGGTACAGCCTAACTGGCGCGCGTAGAAGAGGCCGTCTGCCAGGACGAGGCGGCCCTCAGCATCGGTATTGATGTGTTTTCTGTGGCGCAAACAATGCCAATCACGTTGATTTTAGGTTGCAGCAGGGCAATGGCGCGCATTGCGCCAATCATGGCCGCGCCGCCGGCCATGTCATATTTCATCTTTTCCATGCCGTCGGCCGGTTTAATGGAAATGCCGCCTGTGTCGAAGGTGATGCCCTTGCCCACCAGCCCCAGCACCGGTTTGACCGGCGCGCCGGGCGGCGAATAGCGCATGACAATCAAGGCGGGAGGTTCATCGGAGCCCTGTGCCACGCTCCAGAATGCTCCCATCTTGAGCTGCTTAATGGCATCAGCATCCAGGATTTCGCATTTCAGATGCGGTGAGTTGATCTCTTCGCACATCCTGCGGGCGCGTGCGGCGAGCGTGGTGGGGGTCATACGGTTGCCAGGTTCATTGACCAGTTCACGAGTAAAATTTTGTGACTCACCAATGATACGGCCCTCTTGAAGCGAACGGTCCAACTCCGGCTGATTTCCACCGGCAGCTATCACCGTGAGCTCGTGCATACTCTGGTCTTTGCGGTCAGACTTGTAGGTATCAGGATCAAAGTCGCCCACCAATGCCCCCTCGACGACGGCCTTCAGCGCGGTGCCGGCGCCATCCAGTCCGGGTGCCCCGGAGGGGGCCAAAAATGCCAGCTTGCGAATGCCTTTAGGCTTAAGAAAGCGCACCGCCGTACCCGCGGCTTTGCGCAGCTCATAGAGAGAGAAGTTTTTTGCTTTGCCGCCACCTATGATCAGCAGCCGCTTGGCCTTGACTCCGCGGGGAGCGTGGAGCATGACGGTCTCAAAAATCTTGCCGGTGACCTCGCCGCTGGAGATCAGGCCGGCGGCCGCCTCAGCCACAGCTTTGTCTTCGCCGGCAATGCGCGCGACATTTTTGTCTTTTTCGCCATGGTCGAGAGCGACAACAGCGAGGCATTCGGTTTCGATTTCAGCAGGATTTATGGTCTTTAGTAGTATCTGCATTTTTTCACCACAGAGGCACAGAGACACAGAGATTTGGAAATCATTAGTGCATTTCAATTCTACAAAACTCTTCGAATGATGCCATCTTTAGAGTAGAGGCACACAAAAGTTTATGAGTAGCCCAATCCGTTTGTCCATCAACCGCATGTAACTGAGCGTGCTTCATGAACTGGTAGAATCTTCTCGATTGCTTTTAACTCAAGAATCACTTCTTCATTCACCAGCAAGTCAATCCTGTAGCCACAATCCAACTTTGTACTCCACCGGCAACGGAATCTGACGCCGGAACGGAATATTTCGCAGATGTAATTCTTGGCAGAGGCATTCTTCATAGGCAGATTCCAACAAGCCTGGGCCAAGATGGCGATGAACTTCGATGGCTGCGGCCATGATTTCTTCTGTACGTGGATCTCGCGCTTGACCTGCCTGCATTTCTCTGTGCCTCTGTGTCTCTGTGGTAGAAAAAATC
>QIAW01000238.1 GCA_003225655.1 Acidobacteriota bacterium | reverse complement strand
AATTCCTGCGCGATACGGGTAAGCCGTTTCATCGGCCGGCCAGCGTGATTTGCACCGCCGAGCCACTGTCAACAGATCAGCGCCGGCTGATCGAACAAACCCTTGGCTGTCCGGCTTTCGAGATGTACGGCAGCCGCGAGTTCGGCATGATAGCCGCGGATTGCGAGCATGGGAACCTGCATCTCAATCCCGCCGCTGCCCATGTGGAATTTGTGCCGGTGCCAGGAGCCGAGGTCGATGGTCTCTGCGAATTGGTGGTGACCGATTTGCTCAATGATGGCATGCCGCTCATCCGTTACCGCATTAACGATTGCGCCATTCCGGCTGAACCGGGCTGTGCCTGCGGCAGAGGATACGCCGTGCTGGGCAAGGTATCCGGCCGGACTGCGGACAATTTCGTTCTTCCCGATGGCAATATCGTGCCGGGCATCTCATTGCAGAATCGTGTGATCAAGGTTTGCCCGGGAATCAAGAAGATCCAGATCGTGCAGGAAACACCGGCGCAATTCATGATCCGTTATGTCCCAGGGGCAACTTTCGCTGCCGAAGACCTCAAGTCGCTGGATACCAAGCTGAGCGAGTATTTTGGCCAGTCGGTGCGTTGGAAGTTCGAATCGGTGGCCGACATCCAACGCGAAGCGTCAGGGAAGACCAGATTCTGCATTTCCCATGTTTCCAGGCCACTGGCTGCATCGGTTTCGTCCCAGAGCGCAGCGCAATGACGACCCTCAACAAGGCAATGAACGGTCTGCAAGTGGATTCCGTCGCCATGACCGCTGCGCCGCTCGAGCAACCGAGTCCTGTGAGAATTCTGACCACCCATGCTCACGAATTGCCCGCCGAGCTGCTGCGGTCAACCAGCTTTTTGCAGACCGGAAAAGTGTGGCAAGGGACGCGACCCGCAGGGATCTTCAAAAAGAGCAACTTACTGCGCCGCGCACTGGAGCTGAAGCGCGCCTGGAAACTCTTTCGACAGGCGCCGAACTTCGACGCGGTGATTACCGTCGGTTCTCTGGAAGGCTTGGCCTTCGCCGCCCTGCAAAATCTTCGCCGGTGCCGTCCCGTCCATGTGATGTATGACTGTTACTGGTATGCGGGAAGCATTTTACGGAATGCATGGATGCGGTTCTGCCTGCGGCAAGTGGATTGCTGCGCAGTCTGGGCTTCGGTGGAAGTAGAACGCTACGCCAAAGCATTTGGATTGGCGCGTAACAAGTTCAGGTTCGTAGCCCATCATCACAGTCTTAATGATTACGCGTATCAAATTGCCGATAGAGGCTACGTATTCACCGGAGGCAATTCTGACCGCGATTATGGATTTTTCTTCCAGGCAATGCGCGACTTGCCGGTAAAGTGCATTCTGGCAACCAATCGCGTGGACTTGCTGGCCGGGGTGGACGTCCCCGCCAATATTCAAATTGTCAGTGTGTCGGCGACTGATTTCCGGCAGCTCATGGCCGAAGCCCGGGTTGTGGTTATGCCGGTGCGCGCCGATCTTCTGCGTACTGCCGGCCAACAATCCATACTCAACGCCATGTACATGGGCAAAGCAGTGATTCTCACCGACCCGGAAGGTGGCCGAGATTACATCGAAGATGGCAAGACGGGTCTGCTCGTATCGCAGGGCTACGTAGAAGGATTGCGCGCCGCTATAAAAGAGGTCTGGGAACATCCGGACAAAGCACGCGCCATGGGTGGCCAGGCCCGAGCGGCTGCGGCTAAGCTGACTACTGAGCGCTGCAACACCGAAATTTGGCAGTTGGCCTGGGGTCTTAGCGCCCTCCGATCAAATAGGCCGCGAACTATCGCAACCCCGGCGCCTATTGCGCCAACCAAAGCGAATGTTTCCACCGAACAGCCGTAAGACCGAAACCAATACAACTTTCCTATGACTCCTGCCCAACCGCCAGCACAAGCTCAAGCTCACAGGCCGTACTCGGCTTCGTGGGTGACGAGAAGCGTGTTTAGCAACTGGTTCGGTTTGACGGCGAACCTGCTTATCGCCTTCTTCTTGTCGCCGTTCGTGGTGCACCGCCTGGGGGATGCTGCTTATGGCATTTGGGCTCTGGTCTTACAGCTCACCGGGTATATGGGCGTGGCGGATGTCAGCTTGCGCTCCGCTCTTGTGCGATTCGTTTCCCGGCTGCGCGCCCAACAGGACAACAAAGGCCTCAGCGAGCTAATGAGCTCTACGCTTTTGCTCTATCTCGCATGCGCGGGCATTTGCCTCATCGGCGGCGGGCTACTGGCAATTCTTGCTCTGCCGCACCTGCATATCCCATCCCATCTCATCGCTGATGCCAGGATAACGTTGCTAGTCGCAACTCTTATCCTGGCGACGGATTTTGCCTTCGCAACTTTCCAGGGATGTCTCGCCGGCCTCTCGCGCTGGGACCTCCGCAACCTGGTTGCTGTAGCTGTTCTTCTGCTCCGTAGCGTACTGACGGTCGCTGTCCTGCTGGCGAATCATGGGTTGGTGGCCCTGGCGTTCGTGCAACTATTCGCCTCGCTGCTAGGACACGTGGCCGAGGTTTATATCGTTCGCTGGCAATTACCCGATTTAAGACTTTCTTTGCGGGCTTTCAAAAAACGCTTCATGCGGCCGGTGCTCAGCCACAGTTTTAATTCGTTCCTTATCGCACTAGGGGTGGGAGTGAATTATGAAGTTGATGCCATCGTGATTGCCGTTTTTTTACCCATCAACCAAGTCACTTACTACGTCATCGGCTTCAACCTTGTGAAATATTTGCGCACCCTGATCAACGCCAGCTCCATGATCGTGGCGCCGCTGGCTAGTCATTTGGAAGCCGAGGGCGATCCCCAGGGGATCAGCCGCTTGTTTTATACCGGCAACAAGTATGTTCTTCTGCTCGCTTATCTCGGTTGCGCCGCATTGCTATGTCTCGGCACCGATTTTATTCACGTCTGGATGGGCGAGGATTACGCGCGCCACGCGCATGCGGTGATTCTGCTGCTGACATTCGGTCTGTTCTTCTCGTTCACGGAAAATATCGGCGCGCATATGCTGTTCGGATTGAGCAAGCATCGGGTGAACGTGTGGTGTACCGGCTCCGAGGCCCTGCTTAATCTCGCCGCCAGCATTCTTTTGGTTCGCCGTTTTGGGATTTATGGCGTGGCCGCAGGCACCACGCTGGCAGCCATCTTGGTACGCGGTTGGTTCTTCCCTCAGGCCTGCCTCAAACTCCTCAACCTCCGATGGAAGGAGTATCTCCGTACTGCATTTGCGCCGACTCTTGTGCCGACGCTAGCCTTCGCCGCTGGCGCGTTAATGGTTCGCTACCTTCTGCCCGCGCTCAATTACAAAGCGCTGTTTTTGGCAGCGATGGGTGGGTTTCTCGTCTGGATTCCGGCCTTGGCATTTTTTGGCTTGAATAGTGAGGAGCGAAAACAGCTCGCCCGTGCTGTTACTTCTCGCCTGCCAGCCTTTGCGCCTGACGGAAAAAGGGCGGTTGCGGTAGCAGTGTCGGAAGGTGGCAAATGAACGGCACTCCAGCGGTTTCCATCATCATCCCGGTCTATAACGCCGAAAAGTATCTCGCCGAGACCCTGCAAAGCGTGCTTGCGCAAACCTTTCAGGATTTCGAGATCATTCTCGTAGACGACGGATCCACCGACGGCACGTCAAAGATCATCAACAAATTTTCTGATCGGGCGATCTGTCTGAAAAACGATCATCGGGGACCGGCCAGCAGCCGCAATCTTGGCTTGGAAGCAGCCCGGGGCTCACTGATCGCTTTTCTCGATGCCGATGATCTTTGGCTTCCCACCAAGCTCGAAAAGCAGGTCGCGGTAATGCGCGCTCAGCCGCAATATGGGCTCATCACCTGCGACGCGTCAATGTTTTGTGAAAGCGGCGTCATCGCCACTTCTTCCAAGGCCCAGCAGCCGATTGCAACAGGTTATGTTCTGCGGCAGTTGTTATTGAGTAATTGGGTGGGAACTTCCTGCGCCATGGTGAGAAGGGAATGTTTCGAAAAGGTCGGCAGATTTGACCAAGAGACATTCGTCTGGGGCGAGGACTGGATGATGTGGCTGAAGATTGCGGCTGAATATCCGGTGTACTTCCTCGATGAACCACTGGTGCAATACCGGGTGCATGCCAAGAGTT
>QIAW01000031.1:4273-4838 GCA_003225655.1 Acidobacteriota bacterium | reverse complement strand
AACTCCTTCACCGCGCAGTACGGCTGGAGTACTGGCAACGTCATCAACGTCATTACGAAGAGCGGCGCCAGTGGATTCCACGGTGACGTTTATGAGTTCTTACGGAATGATGCGCTGGACGCCAACTTCTTTTTCAATAAGCTCAACGGACTTCCAAAGACGGCCCTCCACAGAAACCAGTTTGGCATAACCGCTGGTGGGCCCGTATACATTCCGGGAATTTATGAACAACGGGAGCGGACTTTTTTCTTCGCCCAATATGAAGGACTGCGCCTGCTTGAGCCTGCAACCACCACGGAAACGATGCCTACCGCCGCATTCCGGACTGGGGATATGTCTGCGTTGCTCGGATCGGGTATTGGAACAGACGCGCTCTGTCGTCCGATCTTGGCAGGTCAAGTCTATAATCCTCAGTCTTATTCGACCACGGCAACTTGCGCCACTGCCAATAATGCAGTTGGCGACACGGTCTTCATCCGCGACCCTATTGCAGGCAATAACCTCGTTAATATGATAGATCCGGTTTCCCAACACATACTGGGCTTCTATCCGGCCCCAACCAATA
>QIAW01000031.1:1632-4237 GCA_003225655.1 Acidobacteriota bacterium | reverse complement strand
TAACGTTCGCATTGACCATAACCTGTCGGATTCCGCCCGGCTCTACGGAAGGTTTTCCCGAAAATGGGAAACCAAGCAGACCGAAGGAGCGATTTACGGATCCAAGAACCCAGCCGGCCCTGGACAGTCGAACCCGAATAATCGATATAGTGCGGCTCTTGGCCACACGCGCGCGTTCAGCTCGACTTTGGGAGTAAGTGTGAATTTAGGATTCAACCGGTGGATCGAAGGCAATGTGGGTCAAGGCTTTCCATTTCAGCCGTCGACACTGGGATTGCCAGCGGCGCTCGACGCGAACTCACCGTTCTTTCCGGACATCCAGGTTTCAGACTACGCGCACCTGGGGCGATCTCAGCAACGTTTCTTTTTCAATAACGTCGGCACCCTCAGCGGGGAAGTGACCAAAGTACGTGGAGCCCACACCCTATCCTTCGGATATATGGGTGTGCTCACTCAGCTCAGTGGCGGAGGGCTGGCTTCAACATTTTTCAGCTTCAACCCAGCCTTTACATTGGGCCCTGATCCTCTTCACCCAAATTTACCACGGCCTTTACCTGCAGGACGATTGGAAGGCGACCTCTAAACTTACGCTCAATCTTGGCCTGCGTTGGGATATGCAAGGCGCACCTACGGAGAAGGACAATCGGATGGTATATTTTGATCCCACGGTGGTGAATCCGATCACCGCCCTCGTCAACAACGGAGCGACGTATCGCGGTGCACTCGTGTATGCCAGCAAAGGGCACAGAGGGCTTTACAGGAACAGTTACACGAATTTTGCTCCGCGGGTTGGGTTTTCCTATCTGGTCGCCAAGAATCTTGTCGCCCGAGGTGGATTCGGTGTGTTCTTTCCGACCAGCGTCTTAGGAACCCCCAGCAACGAAGGATACACATCGGTAACGCCCTTCATTTCTTCTTTGGACAACGGTCTAAGTCCAGCTCAGACTTTGAACGCCGCCTTTTCGCAGGGCATTCGGCCGATCACGGGAAATTCCCTTGAGGGGCTCACGAGCCTCGGGCAGAGTACTGGCTCAGTCGTATACCAAAGGGCTTCTCCCTACGTTGAACAATGGATGTTCGGCTTCCAATACTCGCCGACGCGCCGGGATGCGGTTGAAGTTTCGTACCTTGGCAACCACGGCGTCAAAATGGTGACTGGAAATGGAGTGAATCTGAATCAGCTTAACCCGAAGTATCTCTCTTTAGGCACGGCGGCGCTCCTCAATCCGGTTAGCAATCCCTTTGCCAGCCAGTCTGCTGCTTTTGCCGGTAGCCCCTGCAGTCTAGACCAGCCAAATGTTCCAGCATTCCAACTCTTACTGCCGATGCCACAATATTGCGATGGTGTTGGTTCTTCATTTGCGCCAGTTGGATCCTCCAGCTACAACGCGCTCCAGACCAGGTACACTCACCGCGTCAGCAATGGTCTTACCGTGATGGCTACCTACACCTTCGCCAAGTCCCTCAGCAACGTATCGGGTCCCGAGGACTGGGCACTCTTGACTCCAGCCGTCATTCGTAACTACTACGACCTGGCCGCAGAGAGATCCGTGGACTCCAACGATATTCCACATAGTGTAGTTCTGAGCTATATCTACCCCCTCCCGGTCGGAAGAGGAAAGAAGTTTGGATCAAGCTTCAACAAACCTGTGGATGCATTGCTTGGCGGCTGGCAGGTTTCGGGAATCAGCACATTCAAAGAGGGCGTGCCACTTGCCATCGTCTCTAATTCTGATCCGAGCCTTACTTTTGGCGGCAATCAACACGTGGATGTGATTGGCAACCCAAACAGTGTCACTAAAAAAGGCTTCCAGCAGTGGTTCAATCCGAGCGCATTTGGGACGCCAGCGGCGGGCAGCTTCGGCAACGCGCGGCCATCGAGAAGTGGTTTGACCTGAGGGAACCGGTCCGTGCACAGTTCCGCGTGGAAATGTTCAACGCGTTCAACCATGTAAACCTGGCCCTTCCGAATACAGGGTTTGATCCAAATCCTGACTCTGGCTTCGGAACAATTACGGACGCCTATAACCCGAGGAATCTCCAATTGGCGCTCAAGATCTACTGGTAATTCAGTTGCGAATTATTCGCTCGAGCCTGCTGCTGTCTGTGCTTGCGAGTTCCTTCGCGAGCGCTAGCCAGCAGCAGGCGCCGGACGATTCTCGCAGTGCACTTGCGGACGCTGCACAACAAGCGCAAGCGGGGGATACTGGTGCGGCGGCCGCCGACTACCGTGAAGCCGTGAGGCTTTATCCCAATGTAGCTGAGTTATGGGCCAATCTCGGGTTGATGCAGCATCAGGCGGGCGCGTATGCAGACGCTGTCGGCAGCTTTCGCCGAGCGATTGCCCTCAAGAATTCTCTATTTGTCCCCAATCTTTTTATGGGGATCGATCTGCTTAAACTTAAATGTAAAGACGAGGCGGTCCCCTATCTTCTGAAGGCACAAAAACTCAACCCTTCCGATGTTCAAGCGCCCTGGCTTTGGGGCAAGCCTATGCCGCACTTAAAGAAACCCGAAAGGCGATGGATGCCTATGCGAAAGCGGCAACCCTCGACTCGAGGAATTCCGATGCTTGGTTTGGTCTCGGCGTGATGGCTCTGGCAGG
>QIAW01000031.1:0-1536 GCA_003225655.1 Acidobacteriota bacterium | reverse complement strand
TGTTACGAAAAGGTGAGCTTGCTCGGGCGAAGGCCACTATCGAGGCAGAGCTGGCAACCGGCAAGGAATGTCCCCTGGCATCGCTCGCTATGGTTCGTGTCAGTCTGAATGACGGCGACTATGAAGCCGCCGGACGCCGGCTCATCACGCTATGGGAGTCTAAAGGCGAACTTGTTCAGACAAATGCGCATTTTCTCTGGGATGGGCTGTCAAGCAAACAGTTGGATGAGATCGGGAATTCGCTGAACCGAGATGGAGCCAGTGGCTCCTTTCCCCCCGATCTGGTCGAGACTCTAAAAGACAGTCTTCACAGAGGAGATACGACACAACCTCTGCCTTCTCCGCCTAGCAGTCAGCATAGGCGTAAAGACGACTCCTGTGGTCAGGAGATGGCTTCGCATGATCAAGGCTCGAGTTCAGAGGCGCTTCTGCAATCCGTCGCATGCCTCTTCTATGCCGGAGATTACCGAACGGCCGCGGTGAAGGCAAGAATGCTGGTGGTGAACGAGGCGAGCCGATCGGCGGGATTGTATTGGGAGATCAAGGCAAATCAGAAGCTGGCCGTCCTTGCGCTGGACGAGGCGGGCCGCAATGCGCCCAACTCTCCGAAGATGCACGTCTTGCTCGGCGACATCTTCCGTCAACGCGAACGATATCCGGAGGCGGAAGCAGAATACAAGAAAGCACTAGCGGTTTCGTCCGAATTAGCGGGCGCGCTCCTGGGTTTATCGACCACCTACTTTCTAGAAAATAAGTGGGATGAGGCTCTCTCGAGTGCTGAGCGTGTGCTTAAGGAGAACTCTAACCATCCGCGCGCCAATCTGCTGGTTGCGGAGGTCCTTGTTGCTCGGCATGAGTATGCTGGCGCCGAGCCACATCTCAAGGTAAGCCTCGCCGCAGATCCGGAGATACTTCCCCGCGTACACGCGTTGCTCGGTAACTGTTATGCAGCGAGCGACCGAGTGCCAGAGGCAATTCATGAATTAGAGTTGGCACTCCCCAGTGACGAGGATGGCGGCATTCACTACCAAATCGCTCAACTGTACAAAAAGAGCGGCGATCCGATGGCGGCAGCCGCAGCTCTCAAGGTCACACAGCAGCTTAAGCAGGAGCATGTTCAGCGAGACACTGTGATCTTCCGGGAGATCCACCAATCTCTACAGTCCAGCGATTGAATCACAGTTGCTAACTTGCTTCTGAGAGGCGTCCATGCAATCAATTCATCGGTTCGTCAGTCAGCCAAGCGTGAGCAGCTCCCGTTTGCTTCGCAACGTGGAAGGAGAGAGGGGCTACCGCCCTTCCTCCTCGCAGCCGTCGCCGTGCGCAGCGACCACGAGCATTTGGAATTCACTTGGAGGATAGTGCCACAAAAATGAATCGCAGAACATTTCTCGGTCAATCCACGACAGCGACCCTGAGTGCCAGCCTTGGAGACGCTCTATTCACCAAACTCCTTTCGGGAGATACCGGGCCTTCCGGGAGAGAACCCTCCAGTGCCATTGCTGCCGAAGCTGAGGAGTCGGTTCTACCAGGGAC
>QIAW01000237.1 GCA_003225655.1 Acidobacteriota bacterium | reverse complement strand
GGAATCCAGGGGCTGAAGAGAAATTCAAAGAGGCCACCGAGGCTTACAGCATCCTCATGGATGCCAACAAGCGCGCGCAGTATGACCGCTTTGGCCACCAGGGAGTCAACTTCGGCGGCGGGGGAGTTGAGGGCTTTCCTTTTCAGGACCTCAACGATATTTTCGGCGACCTGTTCGGCATCAGCGACATTTTTGGAACGGGAGCAGGCGGTTCACGCCGTCGCAGCCGCGCCCAGCAGGGCAACGATATCCGCTACGACCTCACACTGGAGTTCGAAGAGGCAGTCTTCGGTAAGACCACTGAGATCAAAGTTCGGACCTACGCCGAATGCGAGGCTTGCAAAGGCTCGGGCTCCGAGCCGGGCCACTCTGCAAGCACGTGCAGCGCCTGTGCCGGACGCGGGCAAATGCGTTTTCAGCAGGGATTCTTCAGCGTGTCGCGTACTTGCACCCGCTGCAATGGTAGCGGCACAACTATCTCGCATCCTTGCAACGCTTGCCGGGGGCAGGGGCGGGTAGTCCGCGAAAAAAGTGTTGCAGTCAAGGTGCCACCCGGCGTAGAGCACGGCACAAAAATTCTCTTTACCGGCGAAGGCGAAGCCGGAGTTAACGGCGGGCCTGCCGGAGATCTGTACGTCGTGCTAAGCGTTAAGGAGCACGCTTTCTTTGAGCGCCAGGGGAAAGACCTTTACTGCGTTATCCCTATCTCGTTCCCACAGGCGGCGCTGGGGGCCGATATCGTGGTCCCAACACTCGATGGCGAGCACAAGCTCAACATCCCGGCCGGAACGCAGGGTGGAGCTACGCTGCGCATCAAAAATAAAGGTGTTCCGGTGCTGCGCGGCGGCGGCCGAGGCGACCTGTATGTGCAGGTGCGAGTGCAGACGCCCACTAAACTGACAAGAAATCAAAAAGAAATGCTCCATTTGTTGTCAGACAGCATGCAAGTCGAGAACAAGCCCGAACACAAGACCCTCTTCAGCAAAGTGAAAGATATTTTCAGTTAAACTCAGCCGCTAACCATGCGCCGCCGCTGGATCGCCGACGAAGTGGACCTCACCCGCGGACGCGCCTCGCTTACTGGCGATCATGCTCTGCACCTGGCACGAGTGCTGCGTGCTGCTCCCGGCCAGGAATTCGACATCGTAACTAAAGTTGAGGGATGCCCTGTCGTGCGCCTGGGCCGCATTTCTTCCGTCACTGACCAGCGGGTGGAATTCGATTTGGGGAAAGAGTTGCCGGAGAGCGGTGAGATTCCTGCCGTTACGCTCTTGCTCGCCATCTTTAAGTTTGATCGCATGGAGTGGGCCATTGAAAAAGCGGTTGAGTTGGGGGTGGAGCGCGTTGTCCCAGTAATCGCACGCCGTACAGAAAAACATCTTGCCGGCGCCGCCGGAAAAAGAAGCGAGCGCTGGCGGCGAATTGCGCACGAGGCCGCGCAACAATCGCGCCGTAACTCACCTCCGGAGATTACCGGCCCATTAAAGCTGGAAGTTGCAATCGAATCTGCGCAGGGCATTGCCATTGTGCTTGCTGAGGCGGAACGTGTGCGGTCCTTAAGAGAAATTCTTGATAAAGTCCCCGAAGGCGGCCCTGTGTCGCTCGCGGTTGGCCCGGAGGGCGGCTGGACTGCGGATGAGATCAAGCAATTCGCCGGTTCCGGCTGGCACTCTGCCTCGCTTGGCCCAACCATCCTGCGCGCGGAAACGGCGGCGATTGCCGCGCTGGCGGTTGTCATGGCAATGGCGGGCAGCTCCGCAGATTAGAGTTTCGCATTTCTCATCACATCTTCAAAAAACTAAGGGCTTTCCAGAGTTGCTGGCAGCAGCAACTCTCCCGCATAATGGCCAGTCCGCCTTCCAAGGCCATGCCTGTCCAGCACAATCAACTCGATGAGGCGCAGAAAGCTGCGGTTGAACATATACACGGCCCTATGCTGGTCGTCGCCGGGGCCGGCACCGGCAAGACTACAGTCCTGGAACGGCGCATCGCGCACCTGATCCGCCACTCTTACGCGAGGCCGGAAGAGATTTTTGCCGTCACCTACTCCGACAATGCCGCCAAGAACCTGCAGGAAAGGGTCGGAAGCCTGCTGGCGAGAGAAAACATTTCAGCCGCTGACCTTCGCGCCACCACCTTTCATGCCTACGGTTACGGGCTGCTGTGCCAACATGGAGAGGCGTTTCAGGTTGTTGATCGCGAGGACCTCTGGATCTATCTGCGCCGCAACATCGCGCAACTTCCGCTGGAGCGCTTTATTAAAGCGGCAAATCCCGGCAAGTTTCTTGATGATCTTTTGAGTTTTTACGATCGCTGCCGCGACGAATTGGTCAAAGCAGCCGATTATCAGAGCTACGTCGAGCGGTTGCGGACAGGCGAATTACCCTTGCCGCGCGTGGGGCGCAGCCATGACTTCGCAGAGCTGCTCGATGATGAAGTGGTAGCGTGCTGCCATGAGATTGCCCTGGTCTACGCCAAAGTGGAGCAGATGCTGGCGAAAAAAAACATGGGCACCTATGGCGACATGATCATGGGTGCGCTGGAACTTTTGCAACAAGACCACGCGTTGCTTGAACGTGAACGGAAACGCGCTCGCTTCATTCTCATCGATGAGTTTCAGGATTCCAACGTGGCTCAGATTGAATTGGCGGCACTGCTGGCGGGAGCTGAACAAAATGTTTTTGCCGTTGGCGATCCCGACCAGGCGATTTATCGTTTCCGTGGGGCCACCAGCGGCGCCTTCGAAGAATTTGCCCGGCGCTTCCCGGCAGTGCAGCAGGCACGGCTGGAACGCAACCACCGGTCCCTTTCTCCGATTCTGGAAACTTCTTTCGCGGTTATCGGCAAGAATCCCGAGATCGCAGGCTGGAAGAGGGCAACATTGCGCTCCGCGCGTGAACAAGAAGCTCGCGAGCGTGCTAATCCGTTGACAGCGCCGCCGGCAACTGTGGTCATCACTCCAAACTTCGCCGCTGAGGCGGCCGATATTGCTGAGATGATCCGCGAGCGCCACTCCGGCGCTTCAGCATGCGGTGACGAAGTGAAGTGGCGCGACTTCGCTGTTCTCTATCGCACCCATGCACAGCGGGAGAAGTTGACAGAAGAATGTTCGCTGCGCGATGTCCCGTGTACGGTTACCGGCCTGGCCGTGCTGCGGGCGCTTGTTTCTCCACATGATGCGATCAGCTTGTTCCGCGTGGCCGCGCTGCCGCAATTTGGAATTTCTCCTGAAAGCCTGCATGATGCGCTGCTCGAAACCGGCAGCGAGTGTGATTTACCGGCTGCGCTGGCGAAGCTAGAGGGCGGCCGCAAATTACTCGAGGCCCTAAAAAACTCCCGCAGTTCGCTGGCAAAACATCCGCGCGCGACGCAAATCATTCCGCAGGTCATTGACATCTTTGGCTTGCCTGTTAGAGGAGACCTCGCTGCTGCGGGCGATGCGTTCGCTGTTTTCAGCGAATTTGTGATGCAGTGGGAGAAGAAGCCCATTACCGAGAGCGGTTCGTTGCATGAATTCTTGAATTACCTGGTGTTTTTCAAGGAGGCGCGAGGGACCATCCCGGCTCAGAAACCGGATGATCAATTGGACGCGGTTCGGCTGCTTACCATCCACGCCGCCAAGGGGCTGGAGTGGAAGCAGGTGCACGTAATCCGGCTCAACGCTGGATCATTCCCCTTGCGCTATCAGGAACCTTTGTTCGCGTTTCCTGACGCCTTACGGCGGTCTCCACACCAAGGAGAGGAAGATGATAAAGACCTGCACCTTGAAGAAGAGCGCCGCCTGCTCTACGTGGCGATGACGCGTGCCGCCGATAGACTGTTCATGTATGCCCGTCCGGGCCGGGGAAAGGAAGCAGCGCCCGATGGCTTCTTGCGAGAGCTCTTAAAGGACAAGTCTCTGACGAAGGTTTTACAGCAACGTTCGGCTCGACCTTACGTCGAGGTGGGAGCAGAAGCAGCTCTGCCGGCGGTAAGCGTTACGCGGTGGCTCGATCTGGCCGCGCAGCGCGATTTCAGCCGGCTACGGCTGAGCGCGACCGCCATTGAGAGTTACAAGATCTGTCCTTTGCGCTTCAAGATCGAACACGACTGGCGGTTGCCTGCAGAGCCCGCGGCCGCCATGCAGTTCGGCAATGTGATGCATTCCATCCTGAAGTTTTATTTCGATGAGGTGCACTTGGGGCGAAAGCCGGAGTCCGAGGCGGTGTTGCAGCGTTTTGGTAAGCTGATGTCACGCATGCCCTTCGAGGACCCGCTACAGCAGCAGCTCTACCTGAAGCAAGGGACGCTGCAGCTTAAGACTTTTCTGGAAGCAAGCAAAGCCGGGCCGCTTGCTCCCGTGCTCAACACAGAGAGAGCGTTTCGTATCGAGATCGGCGGGATTGAAGTGATCGGACGCATCGACCGCCTGGATGCGCTCGACGCGAAAGCCAACCGGGTCGCGATTACCGATTACAAGACCGGGCGTCCCCGCGAGCAGCGCGACGCCGATGAGAGCCTGCAGCTTTCTATCTATGCGATGGCGGCGCGACGTGCCTGGAACCTCGAACCCGAGCGGCTGATCTTTCATAACCTGGAAGACAACTCGCGCATCGAGACCTCGCGCTCGCCCGAGCAGTTGCGCGCCGATGAGGAAGAAATTCGCGAAGTCGCGGGCGATAT